>NZ_JBFAPG010000537.1:0-3969 GCF_040675595.1 Micromonospora sp. NPDC049580 | reverse complement strand
ACTGGTCGTGCAGCCCGGCCGCGCGGATCGCGCCGCGTGCCTTCGGGCCCCGGGCGACGACGTACGAGCTGGCGAGCACCGAACGCAGTGGTTCGGCCAGCCCCCAGCCCTCGGCCGCTTCCAGCCAGCCGCGCATCCCGATGCCGGTGTTGGCCATCAGGATGTCGGGTGGCTGGTCCAGGCAGGCGCGGGTCGCCTCGCGCAGTTCCGTGTCGTCGGACAGCGGCACGATCCGCAGCGCCGGGGCGAGCACCACGCGGGCGCCCCGGCGTTCGAGCAGCGCGGCCAACTCGTCGCGCCGCCGGTCGGCGGTCACCCCGATGGTGAAGCCGGCCAGTTCTTCCCGCATCAGCCCTCCCGTCGCAACCGCACTTCGACGATCCCGTCGTGGCAGCGCGTGTCGTGCCGGGCCACGGCCATCCCGGGCAGGTCGAGGCACTCCCCGGTGCGCAGGTCGTACACCTGCTTGTGCAGCGGGGAGGCGACCGTCGGCACGCTGCCGCGGCTGCCCACGATGCCCCGCGACAGCACGTACGCCCCGGAGACCGGGTCGCGGTTGTCGATCGCGAACAGCCCGTCCACGGTGTGGAAGAGGGCGACCTGCACGCCGTCGACCAGGGCGGCGGCGCCCCGGTTCGGTTCCAGCCGGTCGAGGGGGCAGACAGCGGTCCAGTCGAGCGTGGTCGTGTGGCTCATCGCCGTACCTCCGGAAGGCCGAGCGTGACGGGCTGCCGGCGGGCGTGGGCCGGCTCGGGGCGGGTGGTCGTCAGGGCGCGGGCCGGCACCGGCTGGCCGCGTTCCACGGCGAAGGTGATCGACGGGTCGGGCACGTCGGGGGCGTTGACGAAGGAGGTGTAGCGGCGCAGCCGCTCCGGGTCGTCCAGCACGTCGCGCCACTCGTCGGAGTACGACGCCACGTGTCGGGCCATCGCCGCGTCCAGGTCGGCGCAGAGCCCCAACGAGTCGTCCACGATCACCGCGCGCAGGTGGTCCAGGCCGCCGTCCATGGCCTCGATCCACCCGGCGGTGCGTTGCAGCCGGTCGGCGGTGCGGATGTAATACATTAAAAATCTATCGATTAGTCGAATCAGTGCTTCTGTCGACAAATCAGTGGCGAACAGGTCGGCGTGGCGGGGCCGGAAGCCGCCGTTGCCGCCGACGTAGAGGTTCCAGCCGGTCTCGGTGGCGATGATGCCGAAGTCCTTGCTGCGGGCCTCGGCGCACTCCCGGGCACAACCGGAGACCGCCGACTTGAGCTTGTGCGGCGCGCGCAGCCCGCGATAGCGCAGCTCCAGCGCAACGGCCAGCCCCACCGAATCCTGCACCCCGTACCGGCACCAGGTCTCGCCGACGCAGGACTTCACCGTGCGCAGCGCCTTGCCGTACGCGTGGCCGGACTCGAAACCGGCGTCCACCAGGCGTCGCCAGATCTGCGGCAGCTGCTCCACCCGGGCCCCGAACAGGTCGATCCGCTGCCCGCCGGTGATCTTCGTGTAGAGCTGGAAGTCCCGGGCGACCTCGCCGATGACGATCAGCTTCTCCGGGGTGATCTCGCCGCCGGGGATGCGGGGCACCACCGAGTAGCTGCCGTCGCGTTGCAGGTTGGCCAGGAAGTGGTCGTTGGTGTCCTGCAACGATGCCTGCTCACCGTCGAGCACGTGGCCGTTGCCCAGCGAGGCGAGGATCGACGCCACCACCGGTTTGCAGATGTCGCAGCCGCGTCCCCGGCCGTGCTCGGCGACCAGCCGGGAGAACGTGCGGATGCCGCGGACGCGGACGATCTCGAACAGCTCGCGGCGACTCACGTCGAAGTGCTCGCACAGCGCCGTGGACTGTGCGACCCCGGCCGCGTCCAGCAGCTGCTTGAGCATCGGCACGCAGGAGCCGCAGCTCGTGCCCGCCCGCGTGCACGCCTTCAACGCCGGCACGTCCGCGCAGCCGCTCGCGATGGCGTCGTCCAGGTCGCCGCGGGTGACCGCGTTGCAGGAGCAGACCTGGGCGGTGCCGGGCAGCGCTCCGGCGTCCGCGCCGCCGCCGTCCGGGGCGAGCAGCGCCAGCGGAGCGGCCGGCAGCGGGCCGCCCACACTGGCCCGCAACGTCGGGTACGCGCTGGCGTCACCCACCAGCACCCCGCCCAGCAGAGTGTGCGCGTCGTCGGAGAGGACCAGTTTCGCGTACACCCGGGTGGCCGGGTCGGTGAACGTGACGTCCAGGCAGTCCTCGGTGGTGCCGTGCGCGTCGCCGAACGACGCCACGTCGACACCGAGCAGTTTCAGCTTGGTGGCGGTGTCCGCGCCCGGGAAGGTCGCCGCGCCGCCGACCAAACGGTCGGCCACCACCTCGGCCGTCGCGTACCCGGGGGCGACCAGGCCGTGGCAGGTGCCGTCGACCGCCGCGCACTCACCGACGGCCCAGACGCGCTCGTCGGCGCTGCGGCAGGTCGCGTCGACGAGCACCCCGCCGCGCGGACCCAGCGGCAGGCCGGCGGCCCGCGCCAGCTCGTCGCGGGGCCGGATGCCGGCGGCCACCACGACCAGCTCGGCGTCGACCACGCGGCCGTCGGACAGCTCCAGGGCGTCGACCGCGCCGTCGGCGCCAGCCCGGATCGCGGTGGTGGCCACCCCGAGGTGGGTACGCACACCCAGCTCCTCGACGTAGCGGCGCAGCATCGCACCACCGGCCTGGTCCACCTGCACCGGCATCAGCCGGGGCGCGAACTCGACCACGTCGGTGCTCAGGCCGAGCAGGCGCAGGGCGTTCGCCGCCTCCAGCCCGAGCAGTCCGCCGCCGATCACCGCGCCGACCCGCCGGCCCCGCGCGTACGCCCGGATCGCCGCCAGGTCGTCCAGGGTCCGGTAGACGAACACGCCGGGCAGGTCGGCGCCGGGCACCGGCGGCACGAAGGGGTACGACCCGGTGGCCAGCACCAGCGCGTCGTAGCCGTACTCGCCGACGGCGGTGGTCACCACCCGCCGGGCGCGGTCGATGGCGGTGGCCGGCTCACCCAGGCGCAGCCGCACACCGTCGTACGGGGTGTGCACGTTGAGCTCGTCCTCGCTCACCCCGTCGAAGTACGCCGAGAGCCGCACCCGGTCGTACGCCGGACGCCCCTCCTCGGCCAGCACGGTCACCCGCCAGCGGCCCTGCGGATCACGGGCGCGCAGCGCGTCGACGAAGCGCTGCCCCACCATGCCGTTGCCGATGACGACCAGGTCCCGACCGCTCATCGCGTCACCTCCACCGATTCCGCTTCGGACAGCCAGTCGACGATGCCGCCGACCGCGTCCCGGCATCCGCCGCATCCGGTGCCGGCCCGGGTCCCCGCCACCACCGCGTCGACCGTCCGCGCGCCGGAGCGCCAGCACCGCACCAGCGCTCCCTTGGTGACGGTGTTGCACTGGCAGACGACTGCCGCGTCCGGCATCAGCGCCGGTGACGCGCTCGGCGCCGCGACGGCCCCGCCCAGCGCCCGGCCCAGCAGCAGGGCCCGCCGGTCGGCCGGCACCGGGTGACCCCGGTCGAAGAGCTGGATCACCGTGCCGACCGAGGGGTTGTCGCCGAGCAGGATCGCGCCGATCAGCCGCTCGTCGTGGATCCGTAGGCGGGCGTACGTGCCCCGGGCCGGGTCGGCGAAGGTCAGCTCCTCGCCCGGCCCGCCGCCCGCCGCGTCGCCCATCGCGGCCAGGTCGATTCCGGCCGCCTTGAGTCGGGTCACCACCGGCCGGGGTCGGTAGCGGGCCAGCGGGTCGGTGCCGGTCAGCACGTCGGCGAGCACCCGGGCCTGGGCCCAGGCGGGTGCGACCAGCCCGGTGATCGCGCCGTCGTGCTCGGCGCAGTCGCCGAGCGCCGAGACCCTCCGGTCGTTGGTGCGCAGCCGGTCGTCCACCACCACGCCGCGCCGCACGGTCAGCCCGGCGGCCTGCGCGAGGGCGGTGTCCGGGCGTACCCCGCAGGAGAGCACCAGCAGGT
>NZ_JBFAPG010000536.1:0-3979 GCF_040675595.1 Micromonospora sp. NPDC049580 | reverse complement strand
GCCACGCGAGCGCGGCGACCCCCCTGCGTCGATCAGTACTTGCGGTTGGGCAGAGCCTCCTTGGCCTGCTCAGTCGTGAAGGTGGTCTCCTCGGTCTCGATCCGAGCCGGCACCGTCTCGCCCGCGTGGACCTTCTTGGCCAGGTCCATCAGCTGCGGGCCGAGCAACGGGCTGCACTCCGCGATGAAGTTGAACTTCCCGTCGGCCAGGGCCTGCATACCGTCCTTGACGGCGTCCACAGTGATGATGGTGATGTCCTTGCCGGGCACCTTGCCGGCCGCGGTGATCGCCTCGAGCGCGCCCAGACCCATGTCGTCGTTGTGCGCGAACAGCACGTCGATCTTCGGGTTGGCCTTGAGGAACTGCTCCATGACCTGCTTGCCGCCGGCCCGGGTGAAGTCGCCCGTCTGCGAGGCGATGACCTTCAGGTTCGGGTTGGCGGCGATCGCCTCGGCGAAGCCCTTCTTGCGGTCGTTGGCCGGCGCCGCGCCGGTGGTGCCCTGCAACTCCACGATGTTCACCGGGCCCGAGGCGGCCTTCTTCTGCTCGACCAGCCACTCACCGGCGAGACGGCCCTCCTTGACGAAGTCCGAGCCGAGGAAGGTCTTGTAGAGGGTCTTGTCGGCCGAGTCGACCGAGCGGTCGGTCAGGATGACCGGAATGCCGGCGTCCTTGGCCTCCTTGAGGACGGTGTCCCACCCGGACTCCACCACCGGCGAGAAGGCGATCACGTCGACCTTCTGCTGGATGTAGTTACGGATCGCCTTGATCTGGTTTTCCTGCTTCTGCTGAGCGTCGTCGAACTTCAGCTCGATGCCCGCCGCGGCCGCGGCATCCTTGATCGAGGTGGTGTTCGCGGTACGCCACCCGCTCTCCGCACCGACCTGGGAGAAGCCCATCGTGATCTTGCCGTCGTCCTTGGACCCGCCGCCGCCGGTGTCGCTGTTGCCGCAGGCCGCCACGCCGCCCACGAGCAGCACGCTGGCGAGGACCGCGACAGCGCGCCACGGAGCGGACTGCGTTCGCATCTTTCTCATCAGTTCTCCTTGGCTGTGGTGTGGTGGGACCGCGCGAGCCGCCGACGTGCGAAGGGTGGCGTACGCGGGTGGTGCGTGCTGGTGCGTCGGTGGAGCAGACCGGCGGGCCCGGACGGCCGATGGAGACGGTCAGGGACCTGCCGGTGCGACTGTTTGTTGCCCGTAGACGTTCTGGTAGCGGTGGTAGAGGGCGTCGATGTCGGCCTGCGCGATCGGCACCGGCTGCCCGAGGGTCCGCGCCAGGTACGCGGTGCGGGCCACGTCCTCGCACATGACCGCGGCCTTGACCGCCGCCCGGGCGTCCCGACCGATGGAGAAGACACCGTGGTTGCGCATCAGCACCGCGGGAGAGCGGTGCCCGGCGAGGGTGGCGACGATCCCCTTGCCGATGTCGTCGCCGCCGATCAGCGCGAACGGGCCCAGCGGGATCTCCCCACCGAACTCGTCGGCCTGGGCCGTGAGGTGGCAGGGGATCGCCTCCCCGCAGGCGGCCCAGGCGCTGGCGTACGAGCTGTGCGTGTGCACGACACCGCCGACCTCGGGCATGGCGCGGTAGACGTAGGCGTGGGCGGCCGTGTCGCTGGACGGGGCGAGGTCCCCCTCGACGAGGACACCGTCGAGGTCGCAGACCACCATGGTGTCGGCCGTGAGGTCGTCGTAGCCCACACCGCTCGGCTTGATCACCATGAGGTCCTGACCGGGGACCCGCGCCGAGACGTTGCCGGACGTCCAGGCGACCAGGTTGTAGCGGGTCAGCTCGCTGTGCAGGCGGGCGACGCTCTCGCGCAGCTCGCGGATCTGTCGACCTACCTCTGCGCTCATGCGACGACCTCCAGCGGGGCCTCGTGCGTGGCCGCGACGGCCTCGACCGCCGCGTTGCGGATCGCCCGCAGGCGGAGCATGACGTCGTTGCCGCCCCGACCGAAGTGGTCATGCAGCGCCCGGTACTCGGCGTACAGGGCGTCGTAGGCGCGCGCCCGGTCGGGATCCGGCGTGTAGACGGCCTCGTGCACCCGCCCCATCGCTTGCGACGCCTCGTGGATCGACGGGTACGCCCCGGCGGCGACGGCGGCGTGGATCGCCGACCCGAGCGCCGGCCCCTGCGCCGAGGCGATGATGTTCAGCGGTCGCTTGGTCACGTCGGCGTAGATCTGCATCAGCAGCTTGTTGTTGGTGAGACCGCCGGCGATCACCAGGTCGTTCACCGGCACCCCGGCCTCGACGAACGCGTCGATGATCATCCTGGTGCCGTACGCCGTGGACTCCAGCAGCGCACGGTAGATGTCCTGCGGCCGGGTGGCCAGGGTCATCCCGACGATCATCCCGCTGAGGTCGTGGTTGACCAGCAGCGAGCGGTTGCCGTTCCACCAGTCCAGGGCGACCAGGCCGTGTGCGCCGACCGGCTGGCTGGCGGCAAGCTCGGTGAGGCGTTCGTGCGAGTCGAACCCGGCGGGGGCGCCGTGCGCGACGAACCAGCCGAAGATGTCGCCGACACCGCTCTGCCCGGCCTCGTAGCCCCAGGCGCCGGGGCTGATGCCGCCGTCCACGACACCGCACATGCCAGCCACCTCGGCGACCTCCGCGCCGTTGACGACGTGGCAGGTCGAGGTGCCCATGATGGCGACCAGCCGACCGGGCTCCACCGCCTGCGCGGACGCCGCGGTGACGTGCGCGTCGACGTTGCCGACGGCCACCGCGATCCCCTCCGGCAGACCGGTCCAGGCCGAGGCGCGGGCGGTGAGCGTGCCGGCGCGGGCGCCGAGCGGCAGCAGCGGACCGTCGAGCTTGGCCACGAAGTCGCCGAAGTCGGGGTTGAGCGCGGTCAGGAAGCTCTCGGACGGGTACTGCCCGTCCTGCAGGATGCCCTTGTAGCCCGCGGTGCAGACGTTACGGGTCTCGGTGCCGCTGAGCTGCCAGACGATCCAGTCGGCGGCCTCGATGAACCGCTCGGCCCGGTGGTAGATCTCCGGGTCCTCCTCCAGGATCTGCAGACCCTTGGCGTACTGCCACTCGGCGGAGATCTTGCCGCCGTACCGGCCGATCCACGGCTCCGCCCGCTCGTGGGCCAGCGCGTTGATCCGGTCGGCGTGCGGCTGCGCGGCGTGGTGCTTCCACAGTTTGACCCAGGAGTGCGGCCGGTCGCGCAGGTCGGGATCCTCGCAGAGCGGGGTGCCGTGGGCGTCGGTCGGCAGCACGGTGCAGGCGGTGAAGTCGATGCCGATGCCCACCACCGATGCGGGGTCCACTCCCGCGGCGGACACCGCCGCCGGAACGGCGTAGCGCAGCACGTCGCGGTAGTCGTCCGGATTTTGCAGCGCCCAGTCCGGGGGCAGCGGTCGACCTCCGGGCAGCGTCTCGCTGATGACCCCGTCGCCGTACTCGTGCACCGCGGTCCCCAACTCGGCACCGTCGGAAACCCGGACCACCAGGGCCCGCCCGGAGAGAGTGCCGAAGTCGACACCCACGACGTAGCTTTCGGCAGCTCCGTCCACACGCTCCATGTTCACCTCCACCGTTATCGGGGATAGTGTTAACGCTCACATCCAGCGCCGTCAAGACATCTAGCTGCAACAGCTCCGTAACGGAAAGCGGATGCCCGCGCGCCCACTTGGGCGGGTAGCTACCGGATTGGTGCAAAGTCGGCGATTCCGCCTCCAGCCCGGTCGCGGCAGCGCCGGGAGGGCGACATCTGAACGGCGGCCGGCCGAAACCTCCTCGCCCGGCGGGCGGCCCGACACCTCCCCGGCCGGCCGTCGGCCCGGCGCCTCCTCAGCCGGCAGGGCGACAGCAGGGTCCCGCACCACTGAGCCGCGGGATGACGGTCCGATCGCGACGGTGGCCGGGTCGTCGGGGGGAGGTGGCGGTGAAAATAACAAAACAACAACACCCCCCGGGGGAGTAAGATTTAAACGCACCCCCGCCCCCCCCCCCCCCCACCACCG
>NZ_JBFAPG010000535.1:0-3999 GCF_040675595.1 Micromonospora sp. NPDC049580 | reverse complement strand
GCCGGCGGGCGGTGGGGCTGTCGGGGTCGATCAGGCGGCGGTCAGACGACGCCGGCCAGCAACTGCCGGGCCATGACGATGCGCTGCACCTGGTTGGTGCCCTCGTAGATCTGGGTGATCTTGGCGTCACGCATCATCCGCTCGACCGGGTAGTCGCGGGTGTAGCCGTAGCCGCCGAGCAGCTGCACCGCGTCGGTGGTGATCTCCATGGCGGCGTCGGAGGCGAAGCACTTGGCCGCCGCGCCGAAGTAGGTCAGGTCGGCGTCGCCCCGCTCGGACTTGCCGGCGGCGGCGTACGTGAGCTGCCGCGCCGCCTCCAGCTTCATGCCCATGTCGGCGAGCATGAACTGGATGCCCTGGAACTCGGCGACCGCCTTGCCGAACTGGCGGCGCTCGGCCACGTACCCCTTGGCGTAGTCGAGCGCGCCCTGCGCGATCCCGACGGCCTGCGCGGCGATGGTGACCCGGGTGTGGTCCAGGGTCTTCATGGCGGTGGCGAAGCCGGTGCCCTCGGCGCCGATCATCCGGTCGGCGGGGATTCGCACGTTGTCCAGGTAGACCTCGCGGGTCGGCGAGCCCTTGATGCCGAGCTTCTTCTCCGGAGCGCCGAAGCTCACCCCGGCGTCGGACTTCTCGACCACGAAGGCCGAGATGCCCCGGGAGCGGGCGGCGGGGTCGGTGACGGCGAAGACGGTGTAGAACTCGGAGACGCCGGCGTTGGTGATCCACCGCTTCACGCCGTTGAGCACCCAGTGATCCCCGTCACGCACCGCCCGGGTCGTCATCGACGCCGCGTCGCTGCCCGCCTCCGGCTCGGAGAGGCAGTACGAGAACATGGCGTCGCCCGCCGCGACCGGGGTCAGGTAGCGGCGCTTGAGCTCCTCGGAACCGGACAGCAGCAGCGGCATCGTGCCGAGCTTGTTCACCGCCGGGATCAGCGACGAGGACGCGCAGGCGCGCGCCACCTCCTCGATCACGATGGCGGTGGCCAGCGCGTCCGCGCCCGCGCCGCCGTACTCCTCGGGGATGTGCGGCGCGTGGAAATCGGCTGCCCGCAGCGCGTCGTAGGACGCCTTCGGGAACTCCCCGGTCTCGTCGGCCTCGGCGGCGTGCGGAGCCACCTTGGCGGCACAGACCTCACGGACCGCCTGCCGGATCGCCTCGTGCTCCTCGGGCAACCGGTAGACGTCGAACGACTCCCCTGCGGCCATGTCGGCCCCTCCCCTTCACCGCTATCATGCGCAGTCTGTGGCCTCCCCTGACCGCCGACCGCGCAGACTGAAGGATAGCGACTGCAGTTCAGGTGATGTTACCGGCGCGTAGGTATGGGCATGACGGAGCACCCGCGCCGCTGGGCGATGATGGAAGGCAGACAGTTGAGCCACCCCTCCGGTGCCCGGCCAGGCGCCGCAGCAGAATGCGACGCGACGACGCGCCGCCAGTGCGAGCGGAGAAGACAGGCGTGACGATCCCCTACCCCACCATCCAGCCGACCCCCGCCATCGCCGCGGTGACGCCGCCTTCGGGCGCGCCTCGGCCGCGGGTGACGTTCCTGGGGACCGGCTACCTCGGTGCGACGTACGCCATCTGCTACGCGGAACTCGGGTACGAGGTGCTCGGGTTCGACGTCGACGCGGACAAGATCGCGATGTTGAACGCCGGCGAGGTGCCGATCCACGAGCCCGGCCTGGACGAGCTGCTCAAGCGCAACCTGGCCGCCGGTCGGCTGCGGTTCTCGACCGACATCGCCGAGACCGCCGAGTTCGGCGACGTGCACTTCATCTGCGTCGGCACCCCGCAGCGGGCCGACGGGATGGGCGCCGACCTGTCGTACGTCGAGGCGTCGGTGACCAGCCTCGCGCAGCACCTGACCCGCAAGGCGCTGATCGTCGGCAAGTCCACCGTGCCGGTGGGCACCGCCGACTGGGTCGAGCAGCTGGTCGGCAAGCACACCCCCGGCGACCTGGGCGTCGAGGTGGCGTGGAGCCCCGAGTTCCTCCAGGAGGGCTTCGCCGTCGACGACGTGCTGCGCCCCAACCGGATCGTGGTCGGCGTGAAGAGCGAGTGGGCCAACGGCATGCTCTACGCCGCGCACAAGGGCGTCTTCGACCTGGCCGCCACCGAGGACCGCGAGGTGCCCCTGGTGGTCACCGACTTCGCGACGGCCGAGCTGGTCAAGGTCGCGGCGAACGCGTTCCTGGCCACGAAGATCTCCTTCATCAACGCCATGGCCGAGGTCTGCGAGGCCAGCGGCGGCGACGTCACCCAGCTGGCCCGCGCGATCGGGTACGACCCCCGGATCGGCAACCGGTTCCTCCAGGCCGGCCTCGGCTTCGGTGGCGCCTGCCTGCCCAAGGACATCCGCGCCTTCCAGGCCCGCGCGCAGGAGCTGGGGGCCGGTGAGGCGCTGCGCTTCCTGCACGAGGTCGACCTGATCAACCTGCGCCGCCGGACCCGCGTGCTCCAGCTCGCGGCGGACCTGCTCGGCCGCCGTTCCGGGCCGGCCGGCCCGGACTTCTCCGGCACCCGGATCGCCGTGCTGGGCGCGACCTTCAAGCCCAACACCGACGACGTCCGCGACGCCCCGGCGCTCGCCGTCGCCGCGCTCCTGCAGAAGGCCGGCGCCGACGTGCACGTGTACGACCCGCAGGGCACCGAGAACGCCCGCCGCGCGGTGCCCGAGCTGACCTACGAGGCCGGCATCAACGAGGCGGTCGCCGGCGCCGACCTGGTCTGCGTCCTCACCGAATGGGCGGACTTCCGCAACGCCGACCCGGTCGCCCTGGGCGAGCTGGTCGGCGGTCGCAAGGTCGTCGACGGGCGCAACTGTCTCGACTCGGCACTGTGGACCCAGGCCGGCTGGGAGTACCGGGGCATGGGCCGCCCCTGACGGTTCGCCACTCACCGGCCGGTCGCGAAGCACTCTGCGCGGCCGGCCGGTGATGTTGTTTGCCCCGGACCCGCCGACAAGTGTCGAAATCCGCGCCAGCTTTGGGCATGCTGCGACAGTGGGAGTCCACAGTGCGGGTGGAGGGGTGTCGTGGCGACCTTTCAATGCTCCTCGTGCGGTCGGGAGATCAAGCCGGCCGTACGCTGCCCGCACTGCGGGGCCGACCAGCCCCAGTGGGTCGAACATCTGGCGGACATCGAGCGCTCGATCGCGGAGATGAAGGCACGCGACGCCGCCATCGCCAGCGAACAGCGGCAGATCGCCGCCAAGATGCAGGCCGCGCTCTTTCAACGGGACATCCTCGCCCACGCCGGTGAGGAGCGGATCAAGCAGGCCACCCGGCCCCGCCGGGTGCTGCGCCGCCGCCCCGGTCGCCGCCCGCCGACGGCCACCACCGGCGCGCCGCCGCCCCGGGTTCCGCGCCAGGGCACGCCGCACGTCCCGGACGATCCGCCGCCGCCCCCGCCCCGGGCGTCCTGGCTGGACGCCGACGACCCCGAGCACCCGCCGGAGGCGTCCTCGCGGGAGGTGCAGAACATCCCGCTCGGGCTGGGCGCGCTGCTGCTCGCCGTGGCCGCAGTGGTCTTCGCCGCGGTGGCGACGAGTTCGATGGACGCGCTGGCCCGCCTCGGCGTCCTGCTGCTCGCCACGGCACTGATGCTGCTCGCCCCGCCGGCGCTGGCCCGGCGCGGGCTCACCTCCACCGCGGAGACGATCTCCGCGGTGGGTCTGCTGCTCGTGCCGCTGGCCGGGTACGCGCTGTGGGCGGTGGACCGGATCGGCGACGGCGTCACCTCCGGCGCCGTCTTCGCCGGGCTGATCTTCGCGGCCACCGCCGCCGTGTCCGTCGGGTACGCCGCCTGGACCGGGCTGCGCGCGCCCCGCTTCGCGACAGTGGTCGCCGCGCAGCCGGTGCTGCCGCTGCTCGCGTACGACCGGATCACCGGGCCGGGCGGCTGGGCGCTGGTGCTGACCCTGGTGGCCCTCCTCGACCTCTGGCTGGCCCGCTCCCCGATCGTGGTGGAGCGCCCCGTCCGGCAGGACCTGCC
>NZ_JBFAPG010000534.1:0-4014 GCF_040675595.1 Micromonospora sp. NPDC049580 | reverse complement strand
GCCGTTGGCCGCGCTGGCGGTGTGGGCACCGTGATGAGCACGACGCCAGTGAACGAGCCGACCCAGCCGTGCCACCCCTCGTAGATGTTGCCGTTGTAGTAGTACGTCGACCAGGCGCCGCCCGTGACGGCCTGGGTGGCGGACAGCGGGCCCCGCTCCCAGTACGCGATCTCCTTGGGGTGGCGCGAGTCGGTGAAGTCCCAGACGGAGATGCCGCCCTGGTACCACGCCTGCACCATGATGTCCCGCCCGAGCACCGGGATCAGCGAGCCGTTGTGCGCCACGCAGTTCTCGGTCTCGGCGTTCGTCCGGGGGATCTTGTAGTAGCTGCGGAACGCCAGCGTCCGAGCGTCACCGCGGCCGGTGATGTCGTAGATGGCGTCCGCCCCCCGGTTGGGGCCGACGGTCTCGTTGCAGGTGGCCGCCCCGCCGCCGCCCAGCTCGTCGGTGAAGACGACCTTGGTGCCGGCGTTGTTGAAGGTGGCCGAGTGCCAGAAGGCGAAGTTGACCGTGTCGCGGACCTGGGTGATCACCCGGGGCGCTTCGCGGTTCTTGATGTCGAGCAGGATGCCGTCACCCATGCAGGCGCCGGCGGCGATGTCCTTCGACGGGTACGCGGTGATGTCGTGGCAGCCGGTGGTCGCCGAGCCGGTCTCGCTGCCCGGGAAACCGCCGTCCGGGAAGAGGTTCGGCGTCGAGATGACGGCCGCCTGGGTCGGCTTCTTCACCGGCACCTTGATGATGGAGATGGAGTCGTGCGGCGGCTGGCAGTCGGGGAACTCGGCCCGCGGGCTGTACGACGACACGTACAGGTAGACGTTCTTGCGGTCCTTGCCCGGCACCAGCGTGTGGGTGTGCGACCCGCAGGCGGTCTCCACGGACTTGATGTAGCGCGGGTTGGCCTTGTCGCTGATGTCGAAGACCTTGATGCCCTCCCACGACTCCTTCACGGAGGCGGGCTGGGCGACGCTCGCGCACGAGTCGTCGCTGCGCGACGAGTCGGTGGAGACGAAGAGCAGGTCACCGTAGACGGAGATGTCGTTCTGCGAGCCCGGGCAGGACACCTGAGCGGTGATCTTGGGGGCGCTGGGCCGGGAGATGTCGTAGACGACGAACCCGTTGTAGTTGCCGGCGAAGGCGTACCTGCCCTGGAACGCCATGTCGCTGTTGAGCGCGGCCGTCGTGTCGAACGGCGCCTGCTTGGGGATGTTGGCGATCTGCCGCAGGTTGGGGCTGCTGCGGATCTCGTCGACGCCCGGGATGTCGGCGGCGGCGGCCTGTGGTGCCGCGGCCGGTGCTGCCTCCTGGGCGCTGCTCGGCGTCGCCACGGCGACGCTGGTCAGCAGCAGGCCCGTTGCGGCCAGGCTGACGATGCGGAGTTGTCGGAGCCGTGCGGTGGCCAACTTGATCATCGGCGGCGCCCTTCGAAAGGGGGGATGACGTTGTCGGTACCTTACCGAGACACGGAGATCATCGATGTGATCTGGGTCACATCTAACTCGACTCGTCAATGGATAGGATCGCTGCGACCTCGACCTGAGGGGGGTGTGGCATGACCGTCCGACGTGCTCGGTTACTGGCCGTCGTCATATCGGCGGCCATCATTGTGGTGCTGACGGTGCTGGCTGTCCGCGCCGCCGGCGACCCCGGCCGTCCGACCGCCGAACGCGGTTCGGCGTCACCGTCACCGACGACCAGCCCGACCGGTCCGCCACCCCCGCCGGTGCTCGTGCCCGGCCGCCCGGGGGAGCCGGCCGTCGCCCGGTCCGCCCAGGAGCTGCGCGACGACAGCCCACCCCGCTACAACGGCCTGGACACCGTCTTCGTCCAGATGATGATCCCGCACCACGAGCAGGCGCTGGAGATGAGCACGCTGGCCCAGGAGCGGGCTGCCGATCCTCGGATCCGCGCCTACGCCGACCGGATCCGCGCCGGCCAGGGCCCGGAGATCAAGGTCCTGCGCGGCTGGCTCGCCACCCGCGGGCTGCCCGAGACGGCGCCCGGTCACGACCACGCCGGCATGCGGGGAATGCAGTCACCCGAGGCGATGAGGCAGCTGACCGCCGCCCGGGGCGTCGAGTTCGACAGGCTCTTCATCGCGATGATGACCGACCACCACCAGGGCGCCGTCACCATGGCCACCGACCTGCTGTCGGTCGGCGTCGATGCGACCCTCAACGAGCTGGCCACCTCACTCGCCACCGAGCAGGCCATCGAGATCACCCGCCTGCGCGAGCTGACCCCGCCCTGACCGGCTGCCGGCCGGCCGCCACCAGCCACGACACGTACGCTGGGTGACCGTGAGACGCACGCTGTTCGGCCGCCCCCTGCGCGGCGTCGCCTTCGACGTGGCCGTCTCCGCCGTGGTGGCGTTCGTCGGCCTCGCCTCGGCGGTGGCCCAGCCCGGCGGTTGGGCCGCCACCGGCGTCGGCGTGGGTATGGCGGTGGCGCTGCTGTTCCGCCGCACCCACCCGGGCGCGGTGACCGTCGTCGTGGCGGCGCTCGCCCTGGTCCAGGTGATCGCCCGGTGGGGTCCGCTCGCCTTCGACGTCGCCGTCCTCATCGCGCTCTACAGCGTCGTGAAGTACGGCAGGCGCCTGCGCGACGGGGTGCTGGCCGGCGCGGTCGCCGCCGTGGGCGTGCTGCTCGCCGCCGCGCAGACCCCCGGCGTCATCGACTGGTGGGTGACCGCGCTGTGGTACGCGCTGGTCACCGGCGCGGTCTGGCTCGTCGCGCTGAACGTGCGGACCCGCCGCCTCTACGTGCTCAGCCTCGAGGAACGGGCCGCCACCCTGGAACGCGAGCGGGAGGCCGAGTCCCGGGTGGCGGTCGCCGAGGAGCGCACCCGGATCGCCCGCGAGTTGCACGACGTGGTGGCGCACAGCATGGCGGTGATGATCGTCCAGGCGGACGGGGCCCGGTTCATGCTCGACCGTGACCCCGAGCAGGCCCGCACGGCCGTGAAGGTGGTCGCCGACACCGGCCGTTCGGCGCTGGAGGAGATGCGCCGGCTGGTCGGGGTCCTGCGCGACGCGGGCCCGTCCGGAGCGGGCGGGTCGGTGGTGGCCGCCGACCCGGAGCACCGCAGGCTGGCCCTGGCCGAGCTGCCCGACCTGCTGGCCCGCTTCCGCGACGCCGGGTTGCGCATCCGCGACGGTGCCACCGGTCAGCCGCCGGCCCTGCCTCCGGGTCTGGAACTGACCGTCTACCGCGTGGTGCAGGAGGCGCTGACCAACGCGCTCAAACACGCCGGCGTCGGGGCCGCCGTCGACGTCACCCTGACGTACACCGCCGAGGCCGTCGTGGTCCGGGTCGTCGACGACGGCCGGGGCCGCCCGGTGGTCAGCCCGGCGCCGTCCGGCGGTCACGGTCTGCTCGGCATGCGCGAGCGGGTGGCGGTGTACGACGGCAGCCTCACCGCCGGCGCCCAGCCGACCGGGGGTTGGCAGGTCCAGGTCCGGCTACCGCTACCGTCGGAACCCTCAGCGGAGGTGATCGCGGCATGACGGTCCGGGTGGTGATCGTGGACGACCAGGCGCTGGTGCGCGCCGGGTTCCGGATGGTGCTGAGCTCCCAGCCCGACCTGGAGGTGGTCGGGGAGGCCATCGACGGCGCGGACGCCCTGCGGGTGCTGGCCCGCACCGAGGCCGACGTGGTGGTGATGGACATCCGGATGCCCACCATGGACGGGGTGGAGGCGACCCGCCGGCTCTGCGCCGACCGGCCGTCGGGCCCGCCCCGGGTGCTGGTGCTGACCACCTTCGACACCGAGGCGGACGCGTTCGCCGCGCTACAGGCCGGCGCCAGCGGCTTCCTGCTCAAGAACGTCCCGCCGGAGGAGCTGCTGGACGCGATCCGGGTGGTGGCGCGGGGCGACTCGGTGGTCGCCCCGTCGATCACGCGGCGGCTGCTGGACCGCTTCGCCGGTCAGCTCGGCGCCGGCCCGACCGCCGACCCCCGGCTGGCCCAGCTCACCGAGCGGGAGCGGGAGGTGCTGCTGCTGGTCGCGCAGGG
>NZ_JBFAPG010000533.1:0-4023 GCF_040675595.1 Micromonospora sp. NPDC049580 | reverse complement strand
CGGAGAACTGCTCGACCTGGTCGGCGTACATCGCCACGGAGCTGTCGCGCTGGGAGCGGTCCTGGAGCGTGCCGCCGGTGTTGCGCAGCTCGGCGGTGAGCCGGTGGGTGGCCTGCTCACGCAACCCGTCCAGCCGGTCGTAGAGCATCGAGACGTACTCCTGCTCGCGGCCGATCTCGTCGTCGAGCGGCAATTCACCGGTACCGCCGGAGTGCCTTGACAAGCCGTCTCCCTTAAGATTAGAATGCCTTGCAGGAACGGCTTTTATGCCGTTCTTTTTCGTGCCCTCGAATTGTTGAAGATAGCGCGGTCCGCTCGCTGTCACCAAGCCGACCGGGCTGATTCGAGTCACACAACCACGGACGCCGGGCCGACCATCTGGTCGACCCGGCGTGAGCGCTTCGGGAAATCAGCCGCGGGCCACCTGGTAGAGCCGCTCGGGGGTGACCGCTCCGGCGAGCACCCGACCGTCGTCGGTGAGCAGCACGCTGAACAGCTTCCCGGTGAGCAGTCGGCCGCTGCCCCAGTCCCCACTGACCGCGGGCAGCCCGCCGAGCAGCTTCGACACGTCCGCGTCCGGCGCCGCGCCGGCCGGCTTGCCGCCGGCCGCCTTGCCCGGGGTCCCGTCCAGGCGCGCGACCAGGACGGTGGCCCAGCCGTCGCCCACGGCACGCACCTGCGGGTCTCCGCCCGGTGCGGCCGGCGCGGGCCGGCCCGCGGACGGCCGCTCGGCGGTCTCCTCGGTGACGGCTACCCCGGGTGGCGGGTTGAAGGCGAACTGGTCGGCGTCGGGACGCCGGTAGTCGACCTGGGTGAAGGCCATCTCGAACGCCGGCTGGTCGCTGCCCTTGGCGAGCACCTCGAAGCGCAGCGGCACGTGCTGCGTGGCGTCGATGGCGATCCGCAGCTGGTGCACCAGCGAGTCGCGGTCGCGCGGTTGGAGCACCAACTCGTAGGCGTCCCGACCGGCGACGGTGGCCGAGCGGCCGACGCTGACCTCGGTGCTCGGATCGATCGCGCCCAACGCCAGGTCGGCGGCCTCCTGCGGGGTGGCGGGGAGACTCGGCGTCGCCGCGGGACCCGGCTTTCCGGTCGTGCCCGCGTCGCCCAGTGTGCGATGGCGCGCGGTGTTGCCCCGGCTCTCCCAGGTCCACACGTCCCGGCCATTGCGGATCACGTCCTGCTCGCCGAGGGTGTCCATCAGCGCGACGCGCTGCCGCTCCGGCCCGGAATACCACACCCGCAGGGTGTGCGTGCCGGTCAGCAGGGTGGTCAGGTCGTTGCCGGGAATCAGCCCGACCAGCGGCGGCAGACCGAGGTCGGCACGCTGGACGACCGTCCCGGACAACCCCTCCAGCCGGGAGGTCTGAAGATCCACCAGGAGTTGGGCGGCGGTACGCGGCGGCAGGCTCGGCTCCGCCTCGGCGGCGAACGTGCCGATCGCGGCCCCTCCGCCGATGACGGCGACGCCAGCGGCCGCCGGGACCAACCAGCGCAGGACGGGGCGGCTTCTCAGGATCGACATGGTGCACCTCCTGCCAGACATCCTGCCCGGTCGGCGCTGTGAAGGCGCTGAGGACGCCGAACCTCCGGCTGTGACCCGGGTGGCACCCTTGGACCGTGCGGTTGTTGGTGGTGGAGGACGAGGGCCGGCTGGCGGCTGCCCTGCAACGCGGCCTGCAGGCGGAGGGGTTCGCGGTCGACGTGGCGGCGACCGGCCCTGCCGGCCTGGACGCGGCCCGGCACGGCGGGTACGACGCGATGATCCTCGACGTGATGCTGCCCGGGCTGTCCGGCTACGAGCTCGTCCGCCGGCTGCGCGCCGAGCAGCACTGGCTGCCGGTCCTGATGCTCTCGGCGAAGGACGGCGAGTACGACCAGGCCGACGGCCTGGACTGCGGCGCCGACGACTACCTGACCAAGCCCTTCTCGTACGTGGTGCTGCTGGCCCGCCTGCGGGCCCTGCTGCGTCGGGGAGCGCCGGAACGCCCCACCGTGCTGACGGTCGGTGACCTGCGGCTGGATCCGGCCCGCCGACGGGTGACCCGTGCCGACGCCGAGGTGACGTTGACCGCGCGGGAGTTCGCGTTGCTCGATTACCTGATGCGTCGTCCCGGCCAGGTGATTTCCAAGATCGAGCTGCTGGACCACGTGTGGGACGCCAGCCTGGAGACGGCGCCCAACGCGGTCGAGGTGTACGTCGGCTATCTGCGCCGCAAGCTCGGCCGGGACCGGCTGGAGACCGTCCGGGGCGCCGGCTACCGGCTGGCGACGTGACACCGGTCGACCCGGTGGACGATCGTTGGGTCCGCCGGTTGCCGGGGTGGGGTCTGCGCGGGTTGGGCCTGCGCGGGCGGCTCACGGCGCTCGGCGTGGTCGGTCTCACCCTCGGGCTGGCCCTCGGCGGGGCGGTGCTGCTGGGCGCGCTCGGTTTCGTGCTCCAGCGCACCGTGGACACCGAGGCGTTCCGGACCGCCGACGCGGTCGCCCTGCTCGCCGCCGAGGACGCGCTGCCCGACCCGCTGCCGGTGGCCGGCGGCCAGGTCCGGGTCCAGGTGATCGACGCGCAGGGTCGGATCCGGGCCGCCTCGATCGACGCGGACCGGCTGGTCCCGATGGTCCGCCCCGAGCGGTTGGACACCGGTCGCCGTCAGCGTCTGGTGGTGCCGGCGGAGCGAGCGGGGCTCGCCGGCCCGGTTCGGGTGGTCGCCGTACCCGCCGGCACGGCAGCGGATCCGCTCACCGTCCTGGTCGCCCGGTCGATGGCAGACGTCCGGCACAGCACGCACGTGGTACGCGCCATCCTGCTGGTGGCGTTCCCGCTGCTGGTGGCGATCCTGGCCGGGGTGGCGTGGCGGGTGATCGGTGCGACGTTGCGTCCGGTGGAGGCGCTGCGCCGGGGCGCCGAGGAGATCACCGGGCGCGCGGGCGGCGGCCGCCTGCCGGTGCCCGCCTCCGCCGACGAGATCCACCGGCTGGCGGTCACCCTCAACGGGATGCTGGACCGGTTGGAGTCGGCGCGGACCCGGCAGCGCGCCTTCGTCTCCGACGCGGCCCACGAGCTGCGCAGCCCGCTCACCAACATCCGCACCGAGCTGGAGGTGGCCCAGCGGCTCGCCGACCGCACGGACTGGACGGCGGTGACCGTCAACCTGCTCGCCGACACGGAGCGGCTGAGTCGGCTGGTCGACGACCTGCTGCTGCTGGCCCGCCTGGACGAGATGCCACCGGCCCGGGGGACCGGCCCGGTCGACCTGGGCGCGCTGGTGACCGAGGTCGCCGCCCGGTACCCGTCGCCGCCGGTGCTCCTCGTGCCGCCGCCGGGCCCGCTGTGGACGGCCGGAAACGCGGCCGAGCTGCGGCGGGTGCTGTCGAACCTCGTCGACAACGCGGTCCGGCACGCGCGGGGCAGCGTGGTCCTCACCGTCGAGCCGCACGACGATGCCGCGTACCACCTGGTGACGGTGACCGACGACGGCCCGGGGATCCCGGCGGCCGACCGGCGACGGGTCTTCGACCGTTTCACCAGGTTGGACGACGGTCGGGGCCGTGACGACGGCGGCGCCGGCCTGGGCCTCGCCATCGTGTGGGAGCTGGTCCGCCGCGCGGGCGGCACCATCACCCTGACCGACGCCGACGGCACGCAGGGGCTGCGGGTGCGTCTGCTGCTCCCGAGGACGCCGACCGGCGACGGGCAGCAAGCGGCGGTCGACACACCATGACGACGGTGGTCAGCCGGTCGGGATGTCAGCGGCGGCGGGTGCAGACCTGGTTGGCGCTCGCGACGGTGTCGGTGGACCAGACGACGGCCACGGTGAAGCAGTAGTCGTTGGCGCGGTTCAGCGCGTAGACGATGTAGCTGTCGGTGCCGGCGGGCAGCGTGGCGATCGCCGTCTTCTCCTGCCCGGCCCGGCCGGCCGACACGACCACCGGCCCCTCGCCGCCGGCCGGGTACGTCCAGCGCAGAGCGATGTTGTCCCGGTTGTCGCGCAGGCTCACCGCGCCGGGCGGGGTGCCGGGTGC
>NZ_JBFAPG010000532.1:0-4055 GCF_040675595.1 Micromonospora sp. NPDC049580 | reverse complement strand
CCAACAACCACACAGACCTACAGCTTCCACGCCGAAATCACACTCTTCGAGAAAGGACTTGCCTCCCGCTCACGGCGCTAAACGCAACGGCGTTGTCCAGGAAGTAGGGGCCTCGGCGTCGTGGGGATGCCACTACAACCAGGATCGAGCACGATCTTGCCGGGCGGAGAGGTCGACGAGGGAAGATCCGCGCAACTTCCCTGATGTTGCTGCCTCACGCTCGCCGGAGGCAGCAACATCACTGATGTTGTGCGGATCTTGGCGCGGGGCGCGGGGGCGTCGGGGGCGTCGGGGGTGCGTGGGCGCGACGACGCGACGACGCGAGTGTGCGGCACGTGGAGGGGCCAGATGCGGCGCGCGACGGACGGCGCGGCGCGGGGCGCTGGGACGCGGGGTGGGAGGGTCAGCGGGGCGGGCGGGTGGCGGCGGCGGTGAAGAGGTGCACGGCCAGGTCGGCCAGGGCCGTGGCGGTCTGGTCGATCGGGGAGCGGGGGAGCACGATGTGGCTCACCACCAGGCGGACGATCGTGTCGGCGGCGAAGGCCAACGCTTCCTGGTCCGCTCCCGGCAGGTGGTCGCCGGCCCACTCGATCAGCGCGCCGGACGCCTCGGTGAGGACCACCTCGGCCCGGGTGGTGAGGTACGGAAGCAGTTCGTCCGAGCCGCCCCGGGCGCTGGTGAGGATGGCCTTGACCAGCGGGTTGTCGGCCGCCGTGGCGAGGGTGTGGGCGATCGCGGCGTACGCGCCGGCCCGTACGTCGGCGCCGTGCGCGAGCAACGCCTCTCGGACGTCGCCGACGAACCGGTCCACCTCGCGCCGGGCGAGCGCCTCGGCGAGGCCCGCCTTGCTGCCGAACTCGTTGTAGACGGTCTGCCGACTGACCCCCGCCGTGGTGGCCACGCCACCCATGCGGACCGCGTCCCAGCCGGCGGCGATGGTCCGTGCGCGCGCGGCGTCCACGATCGTGTCCCGCAGTCGCTGGCGTGGTGAGTCGGTCGTCGCAGTCATGGTGGTCGAATTCTACGGTCCCCCCGCCGACCCGCCCAGCACCCGCCGCGGGCCCCGCCCAGCGCGCGCCGCCGACCTGTCCGGCGCGCGCCGTCGACCCGACCGGCATCCGCCGTGGGCTCCGCTCAGCGCCTGCCCAGCGCATGTCGCCGGACCGGCCGGTGCCGGGCCCTGCCGCCGCGCGGAGGGCACGTCGCGCGGCGCGGCGCCTCCCGGGCGCGGCGGGGCCCCGCGTGGCGCATAGGATGTGCGGTCATGGCACGCGTGCTCACTCCCCGTGCGGAGGACTTCCCCCGCTGGTACCAGGACCTGATCGCCAAGGCGAAGCTGGCCGACAACGGCCCGGTCCGCGGCACCATGGTCATCCGCCCGGCCGGCTACGCCATCTGGGAGCGGATGCAGGCCGAGATGGACGCCCGGATCAAGGCGGCCGGCGCGGAGAACGCGTACTTCCCGCTGTTCATCCCGGAGAGCTACCTGAAGCGCGAGGCCCAGCACGTCGAGGGCTTCTCGCCGGAGCTGGCGGTCGTCACCCACGGTGGCGGCAAGCAGCTCGCCGAGCCGGTGGTGGTGCGCCCCACCAGCGAGACGGTGATCGGCGAGTTCATGGCCAAGTGGATCGACTCGTACCGGGACCTGCCGCTGCTGCTCAACCAGTGGGCCAACGTGGTCCGGTGGGAGCTGCGCCCGCGGATCTTCCTGCGGACCAGCGAGTTCCTCTGGCAGGAGGGGCACACCGCGCACGCCACCCGCGAGGATGCCCGCGCCTACGCGCGGCGGATCCTGCACGAGGCGTACGAGGATCTGATGGTCAACGTGCTCGGCATTCCGGTGGTGGTGGGCCTGAAGACGGCCCGTGAGCGCTTCGCCGGGGCCACCGCCACGTACACCTGCGAAGGCATGATGGGTGACGGCAAGGCGTTGCAGTTGGGCACCAGCCACGAGCTGGGCCAGAACTTCGCCAAGGCGTTCGACATCAGCTACTCCGCCAAGGAGGGCGGTCGCGAGCACGCCTGGACGACCTCCTGGGGCACGTCGACCCGGATGCTCGGCGGGCTGATCATGGCGCACGGCGACGACAACGGCCTGCGGGTGCCGCCGAGGCTGGCGCCCATCCAGGCGTACATCATGATCGTCAAGGACGGCGAGGGCGTCGCCGAGGCGGCGGCCAAGCTGCGCGACGGCCTGCGCGACGCCGGTGTCCGGGTCGCGCTCGACGACCGGACCGACACCGCGTTCGGCCGCCGGGCCGTCGACGCCGAGCTGCGTGGCTATCCGGTACGCGTCGAGGTCGGCCCTCGCGACCTGGCCGTCGGCAACGCGACGGTGGTCCGCCGTACCGACGGGTCGAAGTCCCCGACGCCGGTGGCCGACGTGGTCGGCGCGGTGCTGGCGGCGCTGGAGGCCGATCAGCAGGCGCTGCACGACCAGGCCCTCGCGCACCGCGAGTCGCGCACCGTCGAGGTGTCGACGCTTGCCGAGGCGATCGAGGCGGCGGCCACCGGCTGGGCCAAGGTGCCGTGGTCGGCGGTCGGCGTGGCCGGCGAGGCCGAGGCGAACGGCCAGGGCGTGACGGTGCGTTGTCTGCTGCGCGCCGACGGCTCGGTGCCGGACTCGGAGGACGAGCCCGACCTGGTCGCCATCCTCGCTCGCGCCTACTGAGGTGACTGTCGACCGCTTCGAGCCGGGTCGGCTGATCCTGCACCGAAACGTGCGGCGTGGGCGGATCGGGTGGGTCCGGCCGGCGCGGGTCGTTCTCGACGACGAGCGAGGGCTGCTGCTCTGGATCGCGAAGGGCTCGCCGGTGGCCCACGAGGTGAACGAGGTCGGCCTGACCATGCGAGGGATGCCGTTCGCCGACTGGATCACGCCGACGTACCAGCTCGCACAGGTGCGCTGGAACGGGCCACCGCTGCTGAAGTTCCTGCCCACCGGCGCGGCGCACTCCGTCTGGTGGTTCCGCGACGCGGCGGGCCGGTTCAGCCACTGGTACGTCAATCTGGAGGAGCCCGGCGTGCGCTGGGACGACGGGGCGGTGGCCGGCGTCGACGTGATCGACCAGGATCTCGACGTGCTGGTCGCCGCGGACCGCACCTGGCAGTGGAAGGACGAGGACGAGTTCGTCGAGCGTCTCGCCTTTCCGGAGGACTACTGGGTGACCGACGAGAAGGCGGTCCGCGCCGAGGGGGAGCGGGTGATCGCGCTCGCCGAGGCGGGTGAGTTCCCGTTCGACGGCACCTGGTGCGACTTCGCACCGCCGCCAGACTGGGACGTACCGGACGAACTTCCGCCCGGGTGGGACCGCCCACCCGTGCGGTGAGAGGTGTTCCGGGTCACCGGTGACGCGGTGTCCGGGTCCGATGCGTGCGATCGGCATCGGATCTGGCAGAATGGGTCGCTGGTATCCGGCGCGCGTTCGGCGCCCTCTAACCCGGGCGCGTTGCCAGTCCACCGAGTAGTCTCCGGCCCAACCCCACGGGTCCGGTCGGCGCTCACCCATGCACACCGCCCCGTACGGGCCGGTGAGATCGCAACAGGAGCGAAACAACTGTGGCCGTAAAGATCCGGCTCCTGCGGATGGGCAAGATCCGCAACCCGCAGTACCGCATCGTCATCGCCGACTCGCGCACCAAGCGTGACGGTCGGGCGATCGAGTTCGTCGGGGTTTACCAGCCCAAGGAAGACCCCTCGATCATCGAGGTCAAGTCGGAGCGGGTCCAGTACTGGCTGTCCGTCGGCGCCCAGCCGAGCGAGGCGGTGCAGCGGCTGCTGGAGCTGACCGGTGACTGGCAGAAGTACAAGGGCCTGCCGGCCCCGCCGCCGCTGAAGGTCAAGGCCGAGCAGGTCGACCGCAGGGCCGCGTACGAGGCTGAGGCGAAGGCCGCCGCCGGGCTGGCCCCGGAGACCCCGGCCAAGCCGGCCAAGAAGGCCGCGAAGGCCGCCGAGGCTCCGAAGGCTGAGGCGCCCGCCGAGGCCCAGCAGGCTGAGGCGTCCGGCGAGGGTGGAGGCGCGCAGCCAGGGCAGGGTGAGGTAGCCGACGGTGGCG
>NZ_JBFAPG010000531.1:0-4063 GCF_040675595.1 Micromonospora sp. NPDC049580 | reverse complement strand
GGTGCGAGGCCACCGGCGGACCGTTTCTACAGCTCGGCGAGCGTGCCCGCGTACATCTTGTCGATCTCGGCGGCGAAGTTGCTCTCCACGCCACGTCGCTTGATCTTCAACGACGGGGTGATCTCGCCGTCCTCGATCGTCAGGTCGCGCGGCAGGATCGCCACCTTCTTGATCGTCTCCCAGCGGTTGAGCTTGGCGTTGAGCTGGGCGACGTACTCCTCGACCATCGCCTGCGCCTCCGGCGAGGCGACGATCTCGGCATAGTCGCGGCCCTCCAGCGGGCCGCCGGCCACCCAGCCCCGGATCGCGTCCGGGTCCAGCGTGACGAGCATCGTGCAGAAGTTGCGGGCCTGACCGACCACGACCGCCTGCGAGGTGTACGGGCAGATCGCCTTGAACATCCCCTCGATGTGCGACGGCGCGATGTACTTGCCGCCCGAGGTCTTGACCAGGTCCTTCTTGCGGTCGGTGATCCGCAGGTAGCCCTGCTCGTCCAGGCTGCCGATGTCACCGGTGCGGAAGAAGCCGTCCTCGGTGAACGCGGCAGCGGTCTCCTCCGGCAGGTTGTGGTAGCCGCGCATCACGGGCCGGCCACGGACCAGGATCTCGCCATCGGTGTCGATCCGGCACTCCAGGTCGCCCATCGCCTGCCCGACAGTGCCGATCCGCAGCCCGGAGGGCGGGTTCACGAAGTTGCCGGCGCTGGTCTCGGTGAGGCCGTAGCCCTCGGAGATCGGCAGGTTGGCGGCGGCGAAGAAGGTGGCGATCTCGGGGCTCAGCGGAGCGGCGCCGGAGACCAGCACCCGCATCCGGCCGCCCAGGCGGGCCTGGAGCTTGCTGAACACCAGCTTCTCGGCCAGCCCGTAGCGCAGCTTCAACCCGGCCGGCACCGGCTTGCCGGCCTGCTCCAGAGCGACCTTCTCCTTGCCGACCTGGACACCCCAGGCGAAGATCTTCGCCTTCGCGCCGCCGGCGCCCTGCGCGGTGGTCACCGCCCGGTTGTAGACCTTCTCGAAGACCCGGGGAGCGCCGCACATCAGGGTCGGCCGGATCACCGCGAGCAGGTCGACCAGCTTGTCCACCCGCCCGTCGACGTAGGTGGGCAGACCGACGTGGATCGCGCCGCAGAGCAACGTCTTGCCGAACGAGTGGGCCAGCGGCAGCCACAGGTACTGCAGGTCGTCGTCGCGCAGCAGCCCGACCTCGGCCTGCGCCACGGCCTCCCAGCACCAGCCGCCGTGCAGCAGCTCGACACCCTTGGGCTGGCCCGTGGTGCCGGAGGTGTAGATCAGCGTGGCCAGGTGATCCGGGCCGATGCCGGCCACCAGCATGTCGATCAGATCGGGCTCGGCGGCCAGCGCGCGGGTGCCCTGCTCCTCCAGGTCGGCCAGGGTGAGCTGGGGAACCGCGGCGTTCGGGTCCGGGGTGCCGTCGAAGAGCACCACGTGGGTCAGCGCCGGCAGGGCCGCTCCGGCGATCTTGGCGGCCTGCGTCGGGTTCTCCGCGAAGAGCACCCGCGAGGCGGAGTCAGCGATGATGAATGTCGCGTCCGCCGGCTCGGTGGTCGGGTAGACGGTGGTGGTCGCCCCGCCGGCGCACATGATGCCGAGGTCGGCGACCACCCAGTCGAGCCGGGTGTTGGCGAGGATAGCGACGGGATTCTCCTGGCCGACGCCGAGCGCGTGCAGGCCGGCGGCGACGGCCTTGGCGCGTTGGCCGACCTGCTCCCAGGTCAGCCAGTCGGGGCCCGAGTCGTCGGGGGTCGGGGACGCGAACGCGTGGCGGTCGGGGGTGGCCGCCACACGCTTGAGGAACATGTCCGGGATGGAACGGTACGGTACATCGAGAGCCATCGCTGTAGCCGCCTTCGGGGGTGGTGGCGTGACGGTCGTCACGTCATAGTGGTTACCGAAGAGTATTGCCTGGCACCGGGCATCGGCTAGTGCTGGTGATCGGCTGGCTGCCCTGGCCCGCCGGCCGACACACCCCGGATCAGGCGTAGCGGGCAGCCACGAGTGACCAGTCGTAGGTCGCCTGGACCCAGTTGCGCCGCGCGGCCAGCGGCGAGCGCAACGCCTCGACACCGCTGGCCAGCAGCCTCTCCTCCGCCGCCAGGTACGCCGCCAACCCCCGGTTGAAACGGTCGGCGGCCGCCCATAACGCGTCCGCCTCGGCCAGGCCGCCCTCCTGGGCGATGACCGTCACCAGGTTGTGCGCGTCCGGGTCGGCCCGGCTCTCCTTGCCGTACGAGAAGAGGTCGTTGCACCAGCAGACCAGGTCCACCGCCAGCAGGTCCAGGGCGGCCAGCGCCGGTTCGGCACGCCGGGTCGGGCCGGGTGGCTGTTCCGACGCCAGGTCGGTCAGGGTGAGACAGGGGTGCACGCCGCCGATGTGCCGACGCAGTTGGACGTACTCCGTCAACCCCGGCACCCGCCGGCGTTCCCGGTTGGCGGCCTCCCAGAGCAGCGCCAGCAGATACTGGCGCACCTGGCTGACGAACCGCAGCAGCATCGGCGCCCGACCCTCGGCCCGGGTCCGGCGGCACAGATCGTGCAGCGCGGCACCCAGCGGGCCGGCGTTTGGCGGCAGTGGCGCGAGCGGGTCGCCGCACCGGTCCAGCACGTCGAGCAGCGCGGCGATGACCGGCGCCAGCCGGCCCGGGTCGGCCCCGAGGCCGTCCTCGTCGCAGGCGTCGTCCATGACGAAGAGCCAGGAGATCAGGTCGGTGAGGAGCCGCAGCCCCTGCGCCGGCCCTTCCGGGCAGGCCCGGCCGGCCAGGCCGGCGGCGTCCGCCAGTTGTAGTCGATGAACCTGATGACCGGAATTGACCAAACCGAGAGCGCGCGCCCACTCGACGCTCTCGCTGGCCACCCGATCCGTGGACTTGTGGCGCCCCGCCGCGAAGGAGGGTTCCCGTAGCGCCGAGATCGCGAAGCTCCGCATCGTGTGCCCCCACATCGTGCCGCCCCGGCGCGGAACGGCGCGGTGAAGCGTACGGGAGGAGGTATCGGCGCGCATCGCTAGGACTGCGGCAGTTGTCCGGCGCCTATGACCGATTAGGCGCAGGAAGTCACATGCCCAGGCTGGTGTTGCGGAGCTGCCGCGCGGACGTCGCCGAACCGTCCAGTTGAACCCGGGCCACCCGCTGCCGACCGGAGAGGAACAGGGTCAACTCGGCCGGCGCGCCCACCAGCCGCAGCCGCTCGCCACCACGGCCGACGGAGATTTCGCCGTGACCGGGCGCCTGCACGTAGAGGTCCGCCGGGAAGCGGCGCAGCGTCAGCCGGGCGAGCGGGGCGACCCGCTTCCACAGGGTGGCCTGCAAACCGCGGGACAGCTCGCGCGGCTGCCACCCCGGGACGGCCCGCCGCACGTCCTCGTGGTGGATGAAGAACTCCACCGTGTTGACCAGCTCGTCGGTCAGCGGGTTGCTGATCGGGCTCCACACCGGCGGCCGGCGCACCTGCGCCACCAGCTCAGGGTAGGGCCCGGCGGCGAGCCGTCGGCGGACCCGCTCGGCGTGCCCCCGCAGCGGCGCCAGCAGGATCCCGCCGGCCGCGTCCGGACGGCGCTCGCGCAACACCAGGTGCGCGGCGAGGTCACGGGTCGCCCAGCCCTCGTTGATCGTCGGCGCGTCGGGCCCGAGGGCCAGGAAAAGATCGGCCAGCGCCTCGCGCTCGGCTCGGGCGTACCGCGACATGGCCCGATCGTAGGCCCGCGGACGCGCCACCGCGCGCCGGCGGACGCCCGGCCGCACCCAGAGCCCGTACGTCCGGTACGTGACGGTCGACATATCCCGTCCGGGTCGGCGGTGCCGGCTCGCAGCGGTAAGGATGAGGGAGATAATTGTGGCTTACGGCGGGGGAGAGCGTGGCGAGCAGGACAAGTCGGGACGTGCTCGGCAGGGGGCTGGGGGTTCTGCGGCAGGCGATCCGGGAGCAGCCGCGGATCTTCGCGGTTGCCGTGATCGGCAGTGTGCTGTTCGGCTCGATGGTCATCGTCAGCGCGTACGTGGTGGGCGCGGTGGTCGGTGATGTGGTGGTGCCGGCCATCGCGCGGGGCG
>NZ_JBFAPG010000530.1:0-4065 GCF_040675595.1 Micromonospora sp. NPDC049580 | reverse complement strand
CCGCGTTGATCATGAAGTTATTGCCGACAAATGGGACGGAGATTGGCAATAACTTCATGATCAACGCTGGAGGCAGCCGGGACCCAGGCCGGGGGTGGGGTGGGGGTCAGCCGGTGGGTTGGTCGTTGCGGATCATCAGGGCGCTGCGCAGGCCGGTGATGTCCAGGACGCGAATCAGGAACTCGCCGACGTGGGTGAGCATCAGCAGGCTCTGCGCGTGACTGGCCTTGCGGCTGAGCACCACGAGCGTGCCCAGGCCCTGCGAGTCGCAGAAGGTGACGCCGCCGAGGTCGAGCACGATCCGCGGGGGCGGGTCGGCCAGCACCTCGTTGACGACGGTGCTGAGCTGGGCGGCCGTGAGCATGTCGATCTCACCGGCCAGGCGCAGCACTGCTTCGTCGCCCGTCCGGTGTAGCGTGATGGACAGTTCGGCACGATCCACCCGGTCAGCCTAGCGCGATCCAGCCGACCCGGCCTGTTGAGGCCGAGAGCCGCTGACCCGGCCCGTGTCGGGGCTGGTGACGGGTGCCGGCAGCGGGTGAGCCTGGTAACCCCCGCCCGGGGTGGCTGCTGGTTGACCGTCCGTCGCTGACACAATGGCGGCATCGTGACCGACATCGTTTCCGCCGGATCTGGCCGTTACCCGGCCGACGCGCCGGCTTCCGAGGCCCTGTTCGACCGCGCCCGCGCCATCGTGCCGGGCGGGGTGAACTCCCCCGTGCGCGCCTTCCAGGCGGTCGGCGGCACCCCGCGTTTCATGGTCCGTGGCGAGGGCCCGTGGCTGTACGACGCCGACGGTCGCCGCTACGTCGACCTGGTCTGCTCCTGGGGTCCGCTGATCCTCGGGCACGCCCACCCGGAGGTGGTGGAGGCCGTGCAGGCCGCCGCCGCCCGGGGCACCAGCTTCGGCACGCCCACCCCGGGTGAGGTGGAGTTGGCCGCCGAGATCGTCGACCGGACGCCGGTGGAGCAGGTACGCCTGGTCAACTCCGGCACCGAGGCCACCATGTCGGCGATCCGGCTGGCTCGCGGCTTCACCGGCCGTTCCAAGATCGTCAAGTTCGCCGGTTGCTACCACGGCCATGTCGACGCGCTGCTCGCCTCCGCCGGCTCCGGCGTGGCGACGCTCGGCCTGCCCGACTCGCCCGGCGTCACCGGCGCGGCGGCCAGCGAGACGATCGTCCTGCCGTACAACGACATCCGGGCCGTCGAGGAGGCGTTCGCCGCCGAGGGCCCGCACATCGCCGCGGTGATCACCGAGGCCGCCGCCGGCAACATGGGCGTGGTGGCCCCCCGCGACGGCTTCAATCAGCAGCTCGCCCGGATCGCGCACGCACACGGGGCGCTGCTCGTGGTCGACGAGGTGATGACCGGGTTCCGGGTCTCCCGCGCCGGGTGGCACGGCCTCGACGCCTCCGACGCCGACCTGTGGACGTACGGCAAGGTCATGGGTGGTGGGCTGCCCGCGGCGGCCTTCGGCGGGCGCGCGGACATCATGGCGCGTCTCGCGCCGGCCGGCCCGGTCTACCAGGCCGGCACGCTCTCCGGTAACCCGCTGGCCTGCGCCGCAGGCCTGGCCACGCTGCGGCTGGCCGACGACGCGCTGTATCGCAAGCTCGACGACACGGCCGCCGTCGTGGGCAAGCTCGCGTCCGACGCGCTGGCCGCCGCCGGGGTCCCGCACCGTTTGTCGTACGCGGGCAGCATGTTCTCGATCTTCTTCACCGATGCCGATGTCGTCGACTACGACAGTGCCCGCACCCAGCAGGTGCCGGCGTTCAAGGCGTTCTTCCACGCGATGCTCGCCGCCGGCGTCTACCTGCCGCCGAGCGCGTTCGAGTCGTGGTTCGTGTCGGCGGCGCTCGACGACGCCGCTCTGGAGCACATCGCCGCAGCGCTGCCGACGGCGGCGAACGCGGCGGCGGCGGCTGGTCACGGGGGGTCGTAAACGGTGAGCAAGACGGTGGTCCACGTGCTCCGGCACGGTGAGGTGCACAATCCCGACCAGATCCTGTACGGGCGGCTGCCCGGTTTCCGCCTGTCCGAGCTGGGCGTGCAGATGGCCAAGGCGGCCGCGCAGGGGCTGGCCGATCGGGAGGTCGTGCACGTGGTGGCCAGTCCGCTGGAGCGCGCCCAGCAGACCGCCGAGCCGATCGCCGCCCAGTTCGGGCTGCCGGTCGGGGTGGACGAGCGGCTGATCGAGAGCGCCAACTGGTTCGAGGGCAAGAAGGTCTCCCCGGGTGACGGGTCGTTCCGCGACCCGCGCAACTGGTGGGTGCTACGCGACCCGGTGACGCCGTCCTGGGGTGAGGCGTACCGGGTGATCGCCGAGCGGATGTTCGCCGCCGTGCACGCCGCCCGCGTTGCCGCCGAGGGCCGCGAGGCGGTGCTGGTGTCCCACCAGCTCCCGATCTGGACGCTGCGCCGCTACGTCGAGCGCAAGCGGCTCTGGCACGACCCGCGCAAGCGGCAGTGCGGGCTGGCGAGCCTCACCTCGTTCCACTTCGACGGCGCGAAGGTGGTGGGCATCGGCTACAGCGAGCCGGCCGCGCACCTCATCGCCCTCTCCGCGACAGCCCGGACGGCCAAGGGGGCCTGATGACCGCCCGGAGGTGGACCGCCGGTCTGCTCGCCGCCGTCACCACGGTGGCGCTGGTCGGCTGCACGTCGTCGAAGGGGCAGGAGAAGACCTGCTCGACCACCTCCGACGGCATCATCGAGTGCGCACCGGACCAGCGTTCGGCCCCTCCGAAGCTCGCCGGTGAGCTGCTCACCGGCGGCACCTACGACGTGAGTGCGGCCCGCGGGCAGGTCGTGGTGGTCAACTTCTGGGGCTCCTGGTGCGCGCCGTGCCGCGCCGAGGCCGACGACCTGGAAGCCACCTACCAGGCCACCAAGGGCTCCGGGGTGGGCTTCCTCGGCATCAACGTGCAGGACCAGCGGGACAAGGCCAAGGCGTTCGAGGAGGGCCGGGTCACCTATCCGAGCCTGTTCGACCCGTCCAGCCGTCTGGCGCTCGACCTGGACATCCCGCCGAACACAGTCCCGGCGACCGTGGTGCTCGACCGGGAGGGCAGGGTCGCGGTGGTGATCCGCGCCGCCGTCAAGCAGGAGGGCCTGCAACCGATCGTCGAGCGGGTCGCGGCCGAGAAGCCGGCGCCGAACTGATGGGTGAGACCTTCAAGGAGTTGGCCCAGAGCGGGCCGCTGGTGCTCGCCATCGGCGCGGCGGCGCTCGCCGGCCTGGTCAGCTTCCTCTCCCCGTGCGTGCTCCCGCTGGTCCCCGGCTACCTGTCGTACGTCACCGGTCTGGCCGGCGCAGACCTGGAGGGCCGCCGCCCGGCGACGGCCCCCGCGCCCGCCGAGACCACCGGCGGGGGTGTCGCGGTCCGGGAGCGGACGGCACCGTCGGCGGCGGTCAAGGGGCGGGTGCTCGCCGGCACCCTGCTCTTCATCGCCGGCTTCACTGTCGTCTTCGTCGCCACCGCGATCCTGTTCGCCGGCATCGGTCGGGTCTTCTTCGACTACAAGCGCGAACTGCAGATCGGCATCGGCGCGCTGATCATCGTGCTCGGCCTGGGCTACCTCGGCATGATTCCCGCCCTGCAACGTGAGTTCCGGATCTCCCGGCTGCCGTCGGCCGGCCTGCTCGGCGCACCCGTGTTCGGCGCGGTCTTCGCGCTCAGTTGGGTGCCGTGCACCGGTCCGACCCTCGGCGCGGTGATGGGCATGGCCGCCAGCAGCGGTCAGAGCGACCGCGCCGTGGTGCTCGCCGTGGCGTACTGCCTCGGGTTGGGGATACCGTTCGTCGTCTTCGGGCTGGGCTTCCAGCGCCTGCTCGGGGTCTTCCGCGCCATCCGGCGCAACAGCCGCTGGGTCACCCGGGTCGGCGGCGCCCTGCTCATCCTGATCGGCCTGGCGCTGGTCACCGGCGGATGGCAGAGCTTCGTGATCTGGTTGCAGACCACCGTCGGGGTGGGGATGACCCGGGTCGGCGTCAGCTCGATGGCCTCCTTGTCGCCGAGATCGAGGTCCGCGTCGAACAGCCGCAGGCCGGTGCCGAGCA
>NZ_JBFAPG010000529.1:0-4066 GCF_040675595.1 Micromonospora sp. NPDC049580 | reverse complement strand
GCGCGCGGACCGGCCGGCCGCGCGCAGGTCGGCGATGGTGTGCAGGATGCGCTGCGGCAACTTCTGCGAGCCGTCCACCGCGACCTGCAGGGTGCGGTGCCGGATCGCCGGGTTGGCGAACCGGGCGAGGACCTGCTCGCCGTAGTCGACCACGCGCACCCCGTCCGGCGGCGTGAAGCTGGCCGCGACGTCCTCGGCGATCAGCCGGCGCAGCACGTCGGTCAGGTGCGGGATCTCGAGGGCGTCGGCGATGGTCTCCCGGCCGGCCAGCGCGCCGAGGTACGCCACGGCCGAGTGCACGCCGTTGAGGGTGCGCAGCTTCAACCGCTCCCACGGCCCGGCGTCGCCGGTGAGCACCGCCCCGGCGTGCTCCCAGCCCGGCCGCCCGCCGGGGAAGTCGTCCTCGATCACCCACTGCGCGTACGGCTCGGCGGCCACCGCGGCCAGGTCGGTCACGCCGAGCGCCCGGCGGGCCGCGTCGATGGTCTCCAGGGTGCTGGCCGGCACGATGCGGTCCACCATGGTCCCGGGGCAGGTCACGTTGGCGACCACCCAGTCGACCAGCCCGGCGGGCACCCCGGCGGCCCGCTCGACCGCCTGGTCGACCAGACCGCGCAGCCGCCGGCCGTTGGCCGGCAGGTTGTCGCAGCTCACCAGCGCCAGCGGCCCGGCGTCGGCGGCGGCGCGGGCGGCCAGCCCGCGCAGCAGCAGCCCCGGCACGGTCGTCGGTCCCTGATGACCGGCGAGGTCCGCGGCGAGCGCGGCGTCCGGGGACAGTCGGCCGGTCACCGGATCGAGGTGGTACGCCTTCTCGGTGACGGTGAGCGTCACGACGCGGACCGCCGGGTCGGCGAGCAACGCCACCACGGCGCCCGGGTCGCTCGGAGCATGCCGTACGCCGCTGAGCGCGCCCACCACCCGGGTGGTGGTGCCGGCGGCGGAGAGGGCGCTGACGCTGAACAGGTTGTCCTGGGCGGTGAGCGCCTCGACCAGGGCGGTGCTGCGCGGGGCGACGGCCATGATGCCCCAGTCGCCGCCGGCCGCGCCGACCGCCGCCTCGGTGTAGACGGCCTGGTGCGCCCGGTGGAACGCACCCAACCCCAGGTGTACGACGCCCGTCGGCACGGTGCCCGGCCGGATGAGGGGACGGGACTCGACGGGCAGGTGGCGCAGCACCCCCAGGCCGAGGCGGGACGCGCCGACGGTCACCGCCATGCCGGACCGTCCGGGAAGCGGAACTCGGCGATCGACGACGGGTTCATGGTGGCGCTGTAGCCGGGCCGGTCGGGCAGCAGGTAGCGGCCGCCGCGGGTGCGTACCGGGTCGACGAAGTGCTCGTGCAGGTGGTCGACGTACTCGATCATCCGACCGTCCAGGGCGGCGCCCACCCGCAGGTAGTCGAAGATCGCCAGGTGCTGGACGTACTCGCAGAGGCCGACGCCGCCGGCGTGCGGGCAGACCGGCACCCCGAACTTCGCCGCCAGCAGCAGCTCGGCCAGGACCTCGTTGACGCCGCCGACCCGGCACGCGTCGATCTGCATCACGCCGATCGCCTCGGCCTGGAGCAGCTGCTTGAAGATCACCCGGTTGGCGGCGACCTCGCCGGTGGCCACCCGGCACCGCCCGCCGGTCAGCTCGTCGACGGCGCGCGCGATCCGGGCGTGACCGAGGATGTCGTCGGCGTGGGTCGGCTCCTCGATCCAGTACGGGTCCACCTCCGCGAGGGCGGTCATCGCCGTGATCGCCTCGTCGACGTCCCACACCTGGTTGGCGTCCATCATCAGCAGCGCGTCCGGGCCGATCTCGGAGCGGATGATCCGGGCCCGGCGCAGGTCGTCGGCGAGCGGGCCGCCCACCTTCATCTTCATCGCCCGCCACCCGTCGTCGTACGCCTGCCGGGTCAACGCCCGCACCTTGTCGTCCGGGTAGCCGAGCCAACCGACCGAGGTGGTGTACGAAGGAAAACCGTCACGTTCGAGCGTGCTCAGTCGGTCGGCCAGGCCGTCGCGTCCCTTGTCGAGGATGGCCGCCGCGTCGTCCGGGGTGAGCGCGTCGGTGATGTGCTTGAAGTCGACGCTGGCGACCAGCTCGTCAGTCGGCAGTTCGGCGAGGAACCGCCACATCGGCTTGCCGGCGATCCTGGCCCGCAGGTCCCACACGGCGTTGACAAGCGCGCCGGTCGCCATGTGGATGACGCCCTTCTCCGGCCCCAGCCAGCGCAACTGCACGTCGGCGCTGAGCGAGCGCCAGAACGCCACGGGCTCGGCCGCGATCTCCTCGACCGTCCGACCCTCGACGTGGTGGGCCAGCGCCCGCACCGCCGCGCAGGTGATCTCGTTTCCCCGGCCGTTGGTGAAGGTGAACCCCGCGCCGACCGCCCCGGCGTCGGTGCCCAGCTCGACGTACGTCGCCGAGTAGTCGCCCCGGTTGATCGCGTCGGACCCGTCGCCCCGCGCGGCGGTCGGGAACCGCACGTCGTGCACCTCGACGGACGTGATGGTGACACTCACTGGTCGACCCCTCCGAAGTTGAAGACCCGCTTGGGCAGCCGGTACGCCAGGTCGACGATCGTCTCGGCCGCCTCGTCCAGCGGCAGCCGCTGCTCGGCGACCAACCGGGCCAGGAAGCCGGCGTCGACCCGGCGGGCCACGTCGTGGCGTACCGGGATGGAGCAGAACGCCCGGGTGTCGTCGACGAACCCGGTGGTGTTGTAGAAGCCGGCGCTCTCGGTGACCGTCTCCCGGAACCGGCGCAGCACCTCGGGGGAGTCGAGGAACCACCAGGGCGCGCCGAGCAGCAGCGCGGCGTAGCCGCCGGCGAGGGGCGCGAGCTCACGGGTGAAGGTGTCCTCGTCGAGGGTGTAGAGCACCACCCGCAGCCGGGGGTCGTTGCCGTGGCGCTCAAGCAGCGGCGCGAGCGCGTGCACGTACTCGGTGGCCTGCGGCACGTCGCCGCCCACGTCGCGGCCGTGCCGGTCGTACAGCCAGCGGTTGTGGTTGCGCACCGCGCCGGGGTGCAGCTGCATGACCAGGCCGTCGTCGAGCGACATCCGGGCGAACTCCATGAGCATGTGCGCCCGGAACGCCTCCGCGTCGGCCGCGTCGGCCGTGCCGCGCAGGCCCCGGTCGTACAGCCGGGCGGCCTCGGCCGGGGTCAGGTCCAGGGTGCGGGCGGTGGGGTGGCCGTGGTCCGACGAGGTCGCCCCGGCCGCGATGAACGCGGCCCGCCGGGCCCGCAGCGCGGCCAGATAGCCGGTGTACGTGCCGGTGTCCTCGCCGGTCAGCGCGCCGAGGCGCGCCACGTTGGACGTCCAGCCCTCGTACTCCATGTCCACCACGTCGTCCGGGCGGAACGTGGTGACCACCCGGCCGCCCGGCCCGCCCCACCCGTCGGCGGCGAGCTTGGCGTGCTGCGCGAGGTCGTCCAGCGGCGACTCGGTGGTCGCGAGCACCTCGATTCCGAACCGCTCGAACAGCGCCCGCGGCCGGAAGTCCGGCTCGGCGAGCCGGGCCGCGATCTCGTCGTAGACGGTGTCGGCGGTGGCCGGGCCGAGCGGAGTCTGCACACCGAACACGGTGCGGAAGGTCTGCTCCAGCCAGAGCCGCGACGGGGTTCCCCGGAACAGGTGCCAGTGCGCGGCGAAGCGCCGCCAGATCACCCGCCCGTCGGTCTCGGTCGGGCTTCCGTCGCGGGTCGGCACGCCCAGGTCCGACGGGGGGACGCCCTGACTGAGCAGCATCCTCGTCAGGTAGTGGTCGGGCACGATGAGCAGCCGCGCCGGGTCTGGAAAGGGCTGGTCCTGCGCGAGCAGGGCCGGGTCGACGTGCCCGTGCGGCGAGATGATCGGCTGTTGCGCCGCGAGGGCGTACAGCTCCCGGGCGATCGCGCGCTGCCCGGGCTCGGAGGGCAGGAGCAGGTCGGTGTGGTCGGACGTCGGCACGGGGCTGGGCTCCTCGTCGGTGGTCAGCGGGGGGTGAGCAGATCGGCGACCCGGACCGGTTGGCCGGTTTCGAAGGACCGGTTGGCGGCCAGGCCGGTGAGCAGGGCCAGCGCGCCGTCGTCGGCC
>NZ_JBFAPG010000528.1:0-4069 GCF_040675595.1 Micromonospora sp. NPDC049580 | reverse complement strand
CGGGCGTCGTCGCCCGGGTGGCCCGAATCCGTTGGTCAGCTCAGCTGGCCGCCGCTTCGATCTTGATGAGGTTGACCCGCTGGAACAGGTCCATCTGCACGTTCTTGACCTTGGACGAGGTGCCGTACACGTTCTCGCCGAAGCGGAGCGGGATCACCGGCATGTCCTTGGCCAGGATGTCCTCCGCCTGCTGGTACTTGGCGATCGCCTCGTCCTGCGTCTTGGCGGCGGAACCCTCCTTGACGAGCTTGTCGAACTCCGGGTTGCTGTAGCCGTAGTAGTTCGACGAGCCGTTGGTGCTGTACAGCGGGCCGAGGTAGTCCTCCATGGAGGGGTAGTCCATGACCCAGCCCAGCCGGAACATGCCAACCGGCTGCTTCTTCTCGACCTTGGTGAGCAGGTCGGCGAACTTCGGCTCGGCCGAGCCGACAACGTCCACGCCCAGGTTGGCCTTCAGCTGGTTGGCGGTCGCGTCGACCCAGTCCTTGTGACCGCCGTCGCCGTTGTAGGAGATGACGATCTTCGACGGTCCGCCGGCGGCCTGGTAGAGCTTCTTGGCCTCGGTCGGGTTGAACTCACCCGACGCGCCGGTGGTGTTCTCCCGGTAGCCCGGCAGGACCGGCGAGACGAAGGAGCGCGCCGGCGTCTGCGAGCCCTTGAAGACCGACTTGGTGATCTCGTCACGGTCGATCGCCATCGAGATGGCCTTGCGCACGTCCGGGTTGCTGAAGTTCTTGTCGAACGTCGGGAAGGCCAGGAACTGGAACGACGACATCGGGCTGGTCTGGTACCGGTCGCCCAGGTCGGTCGGCGCGTTGCCGAGGCTCTCGGTCGGGATCGTCGGGAGCACGTCCAGGTTGTCGCCCAGCACGTCCGCGTAGGCCGCGGTGAGCTGCTGGTAGACCCGGAACTCGACGTCCTGCACCTTGGGCTTCTCACCCGGGTAGGCGTCGTACCGCTCGACGTCGATCTTGCTGTCGTGCTGCCAGGTGCCCTTCATCTTGAACGGGCCCTGACCGATCGGTGCCTGCTCGTAAGAGTCCTTGAGCACGCCCGGAGCCGAGAACGCGGCGTCCGGCAGCGGGTAGAACGCGTTGTATCCGAGCATCGTCTTGAAATCGATGTACGGAGCGCTGAGCGTCACCTGGAAGGTCAGGTCGTCGACCTTCTTCAGGCCGGACATCTCCTTGGCCTTCGGCTTGTCGCCCTGCAGGTCCTGGTAGCCGGCGATCTTCTCGAAGAAGTAGCTGCCACCCTGGCCGTTGGGCGCGTAGGCGCCGTAGTTCCACGCGTTGATGTAGTCCTCGGACGTGACCTTCTCGCCGTTGTGGAAGGTGTAGCCGTCCTTGAGCTTGATCGTCCAGACCGTGTTGTCGGACGAGGTGATCGACTGCGCGGCGACCTCGTACGGCTTGTTCTGGGCGTCGTAGTCGACGAGCGGGCTGAACAGGCCGGCGAGCACCTGCGACCCGGACGTCTCGGTGGTGTTGGTCGGAACCAGGTGCTGGGGCTCGGCGATCTGAATGCTGACCGCCGAACTGCCGTTGCCGCCGGATCCACCGTCTCCGCCGCTGCCGCAGGCCGCGAGGCCCAGCGTCACCGCGAGCGGGAGGGCGGTCCAGGCGGCGAGTCTACGAACTCGCATAGAGCCTCCTCATCTCCTCACGCTGCGCAGTCAGGCCCGACGCTGGGTTTACGCTGCGCAACAAGCGGTAACGGTAGGTCGAAATACCGGCCGTCGACAACGGCCCGGTCGCGGGTGCGTAACGGTCCGAGGACGTCTTCCTTGCGCGGCTCCCTCGTGCGTGCTAGCCCAAACCGGACAAGCGGCTCTGGGCTGCACGTTCGCCAACAAGGCCGAAGTGTCGTGGGGTCTGCTGGCAGGGATTCGGCCGCCTCCGGCGGGTCCGTCCGGTATCCGCCGCGTGCGCAGACGGCGACCGTTTTCTCGGTGACAAGGTCCACAAATTGTCACCCAGAGTGATGAGCAACACGTAACTCATCGTGACGTTCGGTGGTGTGGCCGGTGCCTCGGCGGCCGTCCGGAGTGAGGTCGCCGGAACGGCACGTGCCGGACATGAGACGATCTGGTGGTGACGGCGACGCTTCTGGACGGCAAGGCGACCGCGGCGGAGATCAAGGACGAGCTGCGGATACGGGTGAAGGCTCTCGCGGAGCGCGGCATCACCCCCGGGCTCGGCACGGTCCTGGTCGGCGCCGACCCGGGCAGCCAGGCGTACGTCAACGGCAAGCACCGTGACTGCGCCGAGGTGGGCATCGCCTCGATCCGCCGGGAGTTGCCGGCCGACGCCACCCAGCAGCAGGTCGACGACGTCCTGGCCGAGCTGAACGCCGACCCGGCGTGCCACGGCTACATCGTCCAGCTGCCGCTGCCCGCCCACCTGGACACCCAGCGGGTGCTGGAGCTCATCGACCCGGCCAAGGACGCCGACGGCCTGCACCCGGTCAACCTGGGTCGTCTCGTCCTCGGCTACGACGGTCCGCTGCCCTGCACCCCGCGCGGCATCGTGGAGCTGCTCCGCCGCCACGACGTGGCGCTGCGCGGTGCCACCGTGGCGGTCGTCGGCCGGGGCAACACCGTCGGCCGTCCGCTCGGCCTGCTGCTCACCCGTCGCAGCGAGAATGCCACCGTCACCCTGTGCCACACCGGCACCCTCGACCTCGCCTCGCACACCCGGGCCGCCGACATCGTCATCGTCGCGGCCGGCGTACCGGGGCTGCTGACCGCCGACATGATCAACCCGGGTGCCGTCGTCGTGGACGTCGGCATCACCCGGGTGATCGGCCCGGACGGCAAGGGCCGCTACACCGGCGACGTCGCTCCGGAGGTGGCCGAGACGGCCGGTGCGCTGGTTCCGATGCCCGGCGGCGTCGGCCCGATGACCCGCGCCATGCTGCTGACCAACGTCGTGGAGCGCGCCGAGCGCGGCTGACGCGTCGACGCTGTCCCACGAGTGCCGTTCGCGTCTGTCCGGTCATAACTGTCCGCCCCTGGCCCGATCAGTGCCAGGATGGCTGATACGGTCCGGAAAACCGACTGGTATCAGGGAGTGGGACGACCATGGGTAAGAAGGTCACTGTCGTCGGGGCTGGCTTCTACGGCTCCACCACCGCACAGCGCCTGGCCGAGTACGACGTCTTCGACACCGTTGTGATCACCGACATCGTGGAGGGCAAGCCCGCGGGCCTCGCGCTCGACCTCAACCAGTCGCGGGCCATCGAGGGCTTCGAGACCAAGGTCGTCGGCGTGACCACCGGCCCGAACGGCGAGGGCTACGAGGCCATCGAGGGCTCCGACGTCGTCGTCATCACCGCTGGCCTGCCCCGTAAGCCGGGCATGAGCCGGATGGACCTGCTGGAGACCAACGCCAAGATCGTGCGGCAGGTCGCCGAGAACGTGGCCAAGTACGCCCCCAGCGCCGTCGTCATCGTCGTCTCCAACCCGCTGGACGAGATGACCGCGCTGGCGCAGCTCGCCACCCAGTTCCCCAAGAACCGGGTGCTCGGCCAGGCCGGCATGCTCGACACCGCCCGGTTCAGCAACTTCGTCGCCGAGGCGCTGAACGTGCCGGTGGCGTCGGTACGCACGCTGACCCTGGGCTCGCACGGCGACACCATGGTCCCGGTGCCGTCCAAGAGCACCGTCAACGGCAAGCCGCTGCGTGACGCGATGCCGGCCGAGCAGATCGAGGAGCTGGTCGTCAAGACCCGCAACGGTGGCGCCGAGGTCGTCGCACTGCTCAAGACCGGTTCGGCGTACTACGCCCCGTCCGCCGCCGCGGCGCGGATGGCGAAGGCCGTGGCCGAGGACTCCGGCGACGTCATGCCGGTCTGCGCCTGGGTCGACGGCGAGTACGGCATCTCCGGCGTCTACCTGGGTGTCGAGGCCGAGATCGGCCGCGAGGGTGTCCGTCGGATCGTCGAGACCGACCTGGACGCCGACGAGCTGGCCAGCCTCCTGGCCGCCGCCGAGGCCGTCCGCGCCAAGCAGGGCGACATCTCCAGCATGTAGTTCGTACCCAAACCGCAGGAGGGCGCGCCGGCAGAG
>NZ_JBFAPG010000527.1:0-4099 GCF_040675595.1 Micromonospora sp. NPDC049580 | reverse complement strand
TACCCAACCCGGTTAAACCTCTTGCCATACCGGCCGCTCTTCCGATCTGTATGTTGTGCCGGGACTGCGTAACGTGTGAGGGGCGGGGGGCCACCGCCACCCGCCCGTCGTCTGTTCCGGGATCAGCGGGCGATCTCGGTGACCCGGGACTCGCGGACCACGGTGACCCGGATCTGACCGGGGTAGGTCAGCTCCTCCTCGATCTGCTTGGCCACGTCGCGGGCCAGCACGGCCGCCCCGATGTCGTCCACGTCGTCGGGCTTGACCATCACCCGGATCTCCCGGCCGGCCTGCATGGCGAAGACCTTGTCCACGCCGAGCTTCCCGGCCGCGATCTCCTCGATCCGCTCCAGGCGCTTGACGTACGCCTCCAGGCTCTCCCGACGCGCGCCCGGTCGACCGCCGGAACAGGCGTCGGAGGCCTGGGTGAGCACGGCCTCGATGGTCTGCGGCGGCACCTCGTTGTGGTGCGCCTCGATGGCGTGCACCACGTCCTCGTGCTCGCCGTACTTGCGGGCCAGGTCGGCGCCGATGATGGCGTGGCTGCCCTCGACCTCGTGGGTGAGCGCCTTGCCGATGTCGTGCAGGAACGCCGACCGTTTGATGGTGGGCACGTCCAGCCGCAGCTCGGCGGCCATGATGCCGGCGATGTGCGCGGTCTCGACCAGGTGCTTGAGCACGTTCTGCCCGTACGAGGTGCGGTAGCGCAGCCGGCCCAGCAGGGTCACCAGCTCCGGGTGGATCTCGGTGATGCCGACCTCGACCAGGGCGTCCTCGGCGGCGCGGAGGCAGAGCTGCTCCACCTCCTGCCGGGCCAGGTCGTAGACCTCCTCGATCCGGTGTGGGTGGATCCGCCCGTCCAGCACCAGCTTCTCCAGCGTGAGCCGGCCGACCTCCCGGCGGACCGGGTCGAAGCAGGAGAGCAGCACCGCCTCCGGGGTGTCATCGATGATCAGGTTGACCCCGGTCACCGACTCGAAGGCGCGGATGTTGCGCCCCTCCCGGCCGATGATGCGGCCCTTCATCTCGTCGCCCGGCAGATGCAGGACGCTGACCACGCTCTCGGCGGTCTGCTCGCTGGCCACCCGCTGGATCGCGTCCACCACGATGTGTCGGGCCCGCTGCTCGGCGGTGTTGCGCGCGTCGGACTCGATGTCGCGCACCAGCAGCGCCGCCTCGCGCTTGGCAGACGTCTCGATCGCGTCGATCAGCTCCAGCCGGGCCGACTCGGCGGTGAGACCGGCCACCCGCTCCAGCTCCCGGCGGCGCAGCTCCTCGGCCTCGGCCAGCTCGGTCTCGCGCTGGGCGAGCGCGGACTCCCGGGCCGCGAGGGCGGCGCTCGCCGCGGTGAGCTGCCGCTCCCGCTCGGCGAACCGTTCCACCTCCTCGGTGTGCAGCCGCTCCCGCTCGTCCATCCGGGCCGCCCGGCGCTCCACCTCCGCAGCCTGCTCCCGGGTCGTGGCGGCGAGCACCGCGACCTCCCGCTCGCCGCTGCGACGGGCTGCCGTGCGCAGCTGCTCGGCGTCCGCCTCGGCCTGCTTGTGCGCCCGTTCCAGCACGGTGTCCGCCTCGGCGCGGGCGTCGTCGAGCACCCGCCGGGCCTCGGCCCGGGCCGCCTTCGCCTCAGCCTTCGCCGCCGCCGCCTCGGCCCGAGCCGCGGAGGCCGCGGACTTGGCCACGTCGATCGTGCTGTTCGCCTGGTCGGCTGCGTTGCGCAGGGCGGCCAGGGACTGCTCCTGACGGTCCTTCTCCGCGATGAAGGCGGGATCCTCCGGGGCCGGCGCCGAGCCCATCCGACGCAGCGTCCGGATGCCGACCAGCACCGCCCCGACCACGACCACCGCGAGGATCAGGACGGCCGCGAGAAGCACGACGTCGAGGGCGTTCATGCCGGGACCCCGTGAGGTCTACCGGTGAACCTGTGCCGCCGCCCCGCCATGGCCGCCTCCCCTGAACGTCAAGACCGCAGCGACTGTGCCCGAGGCACACTCCTGCGGCTGTGGACGCCCGACCGGAGCGGCTGGCCGTGGATAGCTCTCTCCGCCGGCGGTGCCCTCGGGCATCGTCGGCGACCGGGTGCAGTTGTCGCGGAGTGCCGGACCGGCCAGTCCGGAACTGCCGCCAAAGGCCGCGGAGTCGGCCAAAGTGATGCTGTTCTGTTACGAGATCTATGTTGTGCGCTTAGCCTGCGCTGGTCGGGCAATGTGAGCCTGTATGGCGAGGCTAGGTCGCCAAGGGCGGTCTGGTCAAGGACTCATGATCAAACCCCCCGAACGGAGCGAAGTTGTAGCGTCACACAAAGCTGATGTCGTGTCGGACACGGAAGGACAAAGGCGGCGAGCCGACGCCCTCGATTCGGATGTCGTGCCTGTTCAGCGGTGGCGGCGCCCGTGCGCCGAGCCGACTTTGTGACACCAGCGACCCTCTACAAGTCGCCCGGGCACGGGCCGCACCGCTTGTCGATTGTCGGCGTCACGCCGGACAGCACCGACAGTTCCTGATCGACTGCCGACGTGACCGGCTGGCGGCGGACATGCGGGCGGGCCGGCCACCACCTGATCGGGGCGAGCCTGCGCTTCCCCGCTGAGCCGACGTCCGCGGCTCAGCCGGCGCCGGCCGCCAGCGCGGCGGTGACCAACGCGGCGTTGCCCGGTGCCGGTACGCCGTCGGGCAACAGGAGCGTGTCCTCCAGCCCGATTCGGGTGTGCAGCCCACGGCTGACCGCCTCGGCGAGTACCGCCCAGGTGGCCGGACCCTCGGCGTGCAGCAGCACGGGCGGAGCCACCGCGTCCTCCGGCGGCGACCCGCCCGACATCCCCGTCGACGGCGGCGACCCGCCCGGCATCCCCGCTGACGGCGGTGACACGGCGGGCATCCCCGCTGACGGCGGTGGCACGCCGGGCATCGCCGCCGACGGCGGCGGCAGCGCGGCGAGGATCCGCGCCGCGTCGGCCAACGCGACCGGCGCCTCCTGCGCCATGCACTCGACGAGGATCCGTCCGACCGGCACCCGCCAGGACCGGTACGCCTGTACGGCGTCGACTGTCCAGAGCCCCACCTCGACGAGCACGCCACGCTCATGCAGCGCGGCGGCGACCGCCTCGGCGCCGGGCTCGTGCGCGTTGACCGAGGCGAAGTCGGGCAGCACCGGCCAGGATCGGACGGCTGTCACCCGGGCGGCCGGATCCGGCTCGATCCAGGCTCCGGTGCTCACCCCCACCGGCAGGCCCGGCCGGACCGCACGGATCGCCGTCAGCGCGTCGGCGATCACCGCCGGGCGCAGTGACTCGACGCCGGCCGCGTCCCTGGGATGGACGTGCACAGCCGCGACGCCCAGCGCAGCACAGCGGGCCGCGTCGGCCGCCAACTCCGTCGGGGTCACCGGCACGGCCGGATGGACGGCACGACTGCGCTGGCCGTTCAGACACGCTTTCAACATCGGGCCACCCCCACCGCACCCATCGCGCGCCACTCAGTCGAGCGGACGGCTGTCGCGCTCCAGATCGCCCTCGGCGTCGGCGAGCGCGTCGGCGTCGATCTGCTCGGCGAACTCGGCCGCCTCGGCGCTCTGCGCGGCGAGCGCGTCCTTCACCGCGCGGATGGCCACGCCGGGCGGATAGCCCTTGCGGGCCAGCATCCCGACCAGCCGGCGGAAGACGGCGTCGGGCTCACCCCGGGCGGTACGCAGTTTGCGCTCCACCAGAGCGCGGGCGGTTGCCGCCTCGGTCTCCTCGTCCAGCTCGCCCAGCGCCTCGGTGGCCACCTCACCGTCGACGCCCTTGCGGCGCAGCTCGTTGGCGAGCGCCCGGCGGGCCAGGCCACGACCGGTGTGCCGGCTGGACACCCAGGCCCGGGCGAACGCCGCGTCGTCGATGATGCCGACCTCGTCGTAGCGGTCGAGCACCTCGGCCGAGACCTGCTCGGAGATGCCCCGCTTGGCCAACGCGTCGGCCAGCTCGGCCCGGGTGCGCGGCCGGACGGCGAGCTGGCGCAGGCAGATCTCGCGAGCCACCTCCGACTCGTCGCGCGGCGTAGGCGCCGGTTCATCCGCCGACGACTCGGCCCGGCGCCCCCGACGGGGACGCGGCGGATCGCTGGC
>NZ_JBFAPG010000526.1:0-4128 GCF_040675595.1 Micromonospora sp. NPDC049580 | reverse complement strand
GTCCGTCCGACGGACCGTACGCTTGGTGACTGTGAGCCCTCGTCGCAATCGCCCTCGCCGGGACGAGAACGCCAACCTGGACGCCGACCGCGTCCGGCAGGGTGTCGCCTCGGTGCAGCAGTGGACCGACGGCGCCTGGCAGGTACGCGGCATCGGGGCGGGCGCGTCGGTCAAGACGTACCGCTGCCCCGGTTGTGACCAGGAGATCCGACCCGGGGTGGCGCACCTCGTGGCCTGGCCCGCCGACGGCCTGGGTGACCTGACCGACCGCCGGCACTGGCACAGCGGGTGCTGGCGTGCCCGGGAGCGGCGCGGCCCGGCGGTGCAGCGCGGCCGGGGCACGCCGCGCTACTGAGCGAGCGACCTGGATCACCCTGATCGTGCCTGGGCGGGCGGCGGCGGTGAGTTCGCGACAGACTTGAGCGGTGAGCACAGCGATCCGCGCGTCGTCGATCCTGCCCGGCCGCCGGGAGGACATCGAGCTGCACACCGCCGACGGTCTGCGGCTGGTCGGCGAACTGGCCCTGCCGGCCGACCGGCCCCCGGTGGCCACCCTCGTCTGCCTGCACCCGCTGCCCACCCACGGCGGAATGATGGACAGCCACGTGTTCCGCAAGGCGGCGTGGCGGCTGCCCGCGCTGGCCGACGTGGCCGTGCTGCGGTTCAACACCCGGGGCACGAGCAGTGTGCGCGGCACCAGCGAGGGGGCCTTCGACGGCGCGGTGGGTGAGCGCTACGACGTGGCCGCCGCCATCGAGTACGCGGAGTTCGCCGAACTGCCCAACATCTGGCTGGTCGGCTGGTCGTTCGGCACCGACCTGGCCCTGAAGTACGGGTGCGACCCGGCGGTGGCCGGAGCGATCCTGCTATCCCCGCCGCTGCGGTTCTCGGCCCCGGACGATCTGGCGACCTGGGCCGACTCGGGTCGGCCGCTGGTGGCGCTGGTGCCCGAGTTCGACGACTACCTGCGCCCGGCCGAGGCGCGGGAGCGGTTCGCGGCGGTGCCGCAGGCCGAGGTGGTCGGGGTGCCCGGCGCGAAGCACCTCTGGGTCGGCGACGCGGAGACCGTGCTCGACGAGATCGTCAAGCGGGTCAACCCGGCGGCCGAGGTGCCGCTGCCGACGACCTGGGACGGGCCGATGGAGACCGGCGACGTCAGCGCGTACGCCGACCGAACGGTGGCCGCCTTCGCGGACACGCCCGTCCCCGGGCCGGCCGACTGACAGTCAACTCCGCTCCTGGCGGGGGAGCACCACCTCGCGCAGGATCAGTTGCAACGCGGCCACCGTGGGGATGGCGATCAGCGCGCCCACCACGCCCAGCAGCGCCACCCCGAGCAGCGCGGCCAGCAGGGCGGCGACCTCGTTGACCTCCACCGAACGCCGCATCACCTTCGGGTAGATGAGGTAGTTCTCGATCTGCTGGTAGATCAGGAAGAAGACCGCGCAGGCGATGCCGGTGGGCAGGTCGGCGGCGAAACCGACAAGGCTCACGATCACCGCGCCCAGGGTCGCGCCGATCTGCGGGATCAGGTCGGTCACCGCGACGACCACGGCCAGCGCGAACGGGTACGGCAGCCCGACGATCAGCGCGAAGACGAAGGTGGTCGCGCCGGCCAGCACGGCGATGCTCAGCGCGCCGACCATGTAGGCGCCGACCTTCGCCAGGATCTCGTCGCCGATCAGCTGCACCCGCTCCCGCCGCGACCGGGGCACCACCGAGTAGCCCAGCGAGCGCAGCCGGTTGAAGTAGGCCAGGAAGTAGATGGTCAGCACCAGCACGGTCAACGTCCGGAACACCGTGCCGAAGATCAGTTGGGCGCCGCCGAGCACCCCGCCGAGCGCCCGGCCGATGGTGGCCGCGTTGGCCGCGCCCTGCACCCGCTCCACCACGTCGTACCGCTCCACCAGGTCATTGACCGTCGGATTGCGGCGCAGCTCGTCGAGCAGGCTCGGGATCTGGTCGATGAACTGCCCGGACTGCGTCACGATCGGCGGGACCAGCGCCACCACGCCCCCGCAGAGCAGCAGCACCACGGTCAACGCCACCACCGTCACCGCCAGGCCGTGGGGCACACCCCAGGTGCGTAGCCGCACCACCGCCGGGTTGAGGCCCACCGCGAGGAAGAGCGCGATCACCACCAGCACGAGGATGCCGCCGGCATTGCGAATCCCCAGATAGAGGGTGTACGCCAGCAGCACGCCCAGCGCGCCCGTGAAGCCGACCAGGAAGCTGCTGCGTCGCAGTGGACGCCCCGGCGTGCCGAACTTCCCGGACGGCACGGCAGGCGGCTCCTCCGGGTCGATCCCCGGTGCCGGCACCGGCACGGGAGGCGGCGTCTCGACCGGCGGCGGCGTCTCGACCGGCAGTGGCGTTTCCGCCGGCGGTGGCGTTTCCGCTCGCGGGGGACCTGGGGTCACGTCCGGGTCGTCGCCGGACGGGTCGTGCTGCGGCACCAGGGACCTCCCGGCTCAGGCGGTGGGATGGCGGGCGGCGGCCACGAACGCCCGCCACGCGGCTGTCGCGAACACCAGCACCGCGCCGGACGGGTCCTTGCTGTCCCGCACCCCCACCAGTCCGGGCAGATTGTCCGCCACCTCGACGCACTCACTGTTACCGCTGCGAGTGGAGGTGCGCCAAACCGCGCCGCTCAGGTGCATGAATTCACTGCTTCCTTCATCAGGTCAATCGAGTGCCGATGAGAGAGCGCTTCGTTTCTCACCGTCTCCCATCGTGAGAGCAGCGTAGCTACGTCACCATCTCGGTCAACCACGACGCCGGCAAGCTGGTTTTCGAGGTTGCCGACCCAGCCACCGTCGGCGCCGCGCGCAAGCGTGAAGGGTCCGGACATCCCGACGTGCACTCCAACCTCGGCGGGAATGACGTGCACGCTGACCGGCGGGCGTTGGGCGTAGGTGATCAACTGGGTGAGTTGCTCGACCATGAGCCCACGCATGTGCTCAGCGGTGTGCCGCAGCGCGTGTTCGTCCACGACCGCGATGAGCTGCGGTGGGTCGGGTTGCGTGAGGATGGACTGGCGGTCCAGGCGCGCTTGCACGCGGCGTTCGACCTCGTCGTCGCTGAGCAGATCGTCGCAGCGGATCACCGCGCGGGCGTAGTTCTCGGTCTGCAGCAGACCCGGGACGAGCGTGGGCTGGAAGCAGCGCAGTTGGCGGGCGGTCCGCTCGGCGTCCAACCAGGGCCGGAACCAGCTCGGCAGGCCGTCGCGCTCGGCGAGCTTGAGCAGGTGCACGAGCAAGCCTCCGGTGGTCAGGACCTCGTCGGCGCGGGCCAGGAAGAGCCGGTCCAGCGGCCGTTGGCCCAGCTCCAGCGCGGACACCATCGAGCCGGAGTAGTGCACCAGCCGACCGAACTCCTCCTGACTCATCCCGGCGGCGGTCCGCAGCCGGCGCAGTTGGGCGCGGATCATGTCGGCCGTCGGCGCGGCGTCGCCTTCCACAGTGCCTCCGCAGGTTGTTGGTGATCGCCACCGGTCGACCCGGCGGACCACGCCGTTACCCCAGTCACGCCGGCGGACACGACGATGCCTTCCGACCGTAGTGGTGTTCTCAGCAGACTGTCACGTACCCGGTCGCCGCTGTCGCCCCAACCGGCGGCGCGTCCGTTCTGAGTCAGTCGAGGAGGTATCGATGCCGCGCCTTCGCCGTTCCGGTCGGTCCGACCCCGTTCACCCGGTGCCGAGGTCGCCCGCCGGCTGCACGCCGTCGGGTTCCGGTCCACAGGAACGGGCCCGTACGTCCGGGCTGCCGCTGCCGCGGCTCGGGCCGTACCCCCTGTTTCCCCGAGCCTGCGGCGATCGGACGCCGCACACCCCGCTGCGGCCTCTGTGGTGCTGCCGGGCCGACGGCCGACCATGGCCCTGCGCGGACGCCCGGCTGCTGCTCAAGGCGGAGTTTGACGCGGACCCGGTGGCCCTGACCATCTACCTGGCCGGCCTCTACCATGAGGCGGCACACGACCTGTACCAGCTCAACCCCTACGACGGGCCGACGCCCCGGGAGTTGTTCGAACGGTTCGTCGCGTGGGGCCCGTTCCGCCGCCCGATCATCGACTAGACCCGGCCGACGCGCAGATCTTGGACAGTTTCCGTTCAACAGGAACGGAAAC
>NZ_JBFAPG010000525.1:0-4134 GCF_040675595.1 Micromonospora sp. NPDC049580 | reverse complement strand
GAGCCCGCCCACGCAGGGATCAAGCCTGACCGCCCGGAGTGGGCGGGCTCCCCCGGAAAACCCACCCCGAGCGCGCGGGCTCTCCCGGAAAACCCAAAGGCCGAGGACAGACGATCACACCCCCTTGGGGTGCCACACCGTCTTGGTCTCCAGCAGCGCAGTCATCCGGGTCACGCCCGGATCGGCGGACCAGTCCGCCTCGGCCGGTCGGAGCACCCGCTTGAGGTTCTCCGCGGCCTTGACCTCCAGCTCGGTGGCGAGCGACGCGTCGGTCACCCCGGTCAGGTCGATCGCGTTGACGTCCATGTGCGCCGCCAGCGCCGGCGCGGTCTCGGTGATCGCGCCGGTGAGGATGTTGACCACCCCGCCGGGCAGGTCGGAGGTCGCCAGCACCTCGGCCAGCGTCACCGCCGCCAGCGGCTCCGACGGCGAGGCCGCCACCACCACGGTGTTGCCGGTGACGATCGCCGGGGCGATCACGCTGACCAGGCCGAGCAGCGCCGGGCGCTCCGGGGCGACCACGGCGACCACGCCGGTCGGCTCCGGCGCGGAGATGTTGAAGTACGGGCCGGCGACCGGGTTGGCGCCGCCGTACACCTGGGCGAGCTTGTCGGCCCAGCCGGCGTACCAGACCCAGCGGTCCACCGCGGCGTCCACCTCGTCGCCGGGGATGCCCAGGGCGACGAACTGCTCGCGGCGGCCCTCCAGCATCTCGGCGGCCCGGTAGAGGATCTGACCCCGGTTGTACGCGGTCGCGCCGGCCCAGCCCTTGACGGCGGCGCGGGCGGCGACCACCGCGTCCCGGGCGTCCTTGCGGGAGGCCAGTGACACATTCGAGGACTGCACGAGATACGACCGTCCCGACTCGCTGCGCGGGAACTTCCCGCCGATGAAGAGCTTGTACGTCTTGCGTACCGCGACCCGCTCAGACATTGAGGTACCCCTCCAGCCCGTGCCGGCCGCCCTCGCGACCGTAGCCCGACTCCTTGTAACCGCCGAACGGCGAGGTGGGGTCGAACTTGTTGAACGTGTTGGCCCAGACGACGCCGGCGCGCAGCCGGTCGGCCATCCACAGGATGCGCGAGCCCTTGTCGGTCCAGATGCCCGCCGACAGCCCGTACGGCGTGTTGTTGGCCTTCTCGACGGCCTCGGCCGGCGTGCGGAAGGTGAGCACCGACAGCACTGGGCCGAAGATCTCCTCGCGGGCGATGCGGTGGGCCTGGGTGACGCCGGTGAAGATGGTGGGCGCGAACCAGAAGCCCCGGTCGGGCAGGTCACACGGCGGTGACCAGCGCTCGGCGCCCTCGGCGGAGCCGGCGTCGGACAGCTCGCGGATCCGCTCCAACTGGGCGGCGGAGTTGATCGCGCCGACGTCGGTGTTCTTGTCCAGCGGGTCGCCGACGCGGAGCTGAGCCATCCGCCGCTTCAGCGACTCCAGCACGCGGTCGGCCACGTTCTCCTGGACGAGCAGGCGGGAGCCGGCGCAGCAGACGTGCCCCTGGTTGAAGAAGATGCCGTTGACGATGCCCTCGACGGCCTGGTCGATCGGCGCGTCGTCGAAGACGATGTTGGCGGCCTTGCCGCCCAGCTCCAGGGTGAGCTTCTTGCGGGTGCCGGCGACGGACCGGGCGATGGCCCGGCCGACCTCGGTGGAGCCGGTGAAGGCGACCTTGTCCACGCCGGGGTGCTCGACCAGGGCGCGGCCGGTGTCGCCGGCGCCGGTGACGATGTTGACCACGCCGGCCGGCAGGTCGGCCTGCTGGCAGATCTCGGCGAACAGCAGCGCGGTCAGCGGGGTGGTCTCGGCGGGCTTCAGCACCACCGTGTTGCCCGCGGCGAGCGCCGGGGCGATCTTCCACGCGAGCATGAGCAGCGGGAAGTTCCACGGGATGACCTGCGCGGCCACGCCGATCGGCTGCGGGTCGGGCCCGAAGCCGGCATGGCCCAGCTTGTCGGCCCAGCCGGCGTAGTAGAAGAAGTGCGCGGCGACCAGCGGCAGGTCGACATCGCGGGATTCGCGGATCGGCTTGCCGTTGTCCAGCGACTCCAGGACGGCCAGCTCGCGGGAGCGTTCCTGGATGAGCCGCGCGATCCGGTACAGGTACTTCGCCCGGTCGCGGCCCGGCATCGGACCCCAGACCTTGTCGTACGCCTGACGGGCGGCGCGGACCGCGCGCTCCACGTCCTGGGCGCCGGCCTCGGCGATCTCGGCCAGCACCTCCTCGGAGGCGGGGTTGATCGACTTGAAGCTGCCGCCGTCGGTCGGGTCAACGAACTTACCGTCGATGAACAGCCCGTACGAGGGCTTGAGGTCCACCACCGAGCGGGACTCGGGGGCGGGGGCGTATTCGAACATCGGCTATCAGTCCAGGGTGAAGTAGTCGGGACCGGAGTAGACCCCGGTCGTCAGCTTGGTGCGCTGCATGAGCAGGTCGTTGAGCAGGCTGGACGCGCCGAAGCGGAACCAGTCCGGGTCGAGCCAGTCCGGGCCGACGGTCTCGTTGACCATCACCAGGTACTTGATGGCGTCCTTGGTGGTCTTGATGCCACCGGCCGGCTTCACGCCGACCTGCCGCCCGGTCGCCGCGCGGAAGTCGCGAACCGCCTCCAGCATCACCAGCGTCACCGGCAGCGTCGCCGCGACGGGGACCTTGCCGGTGGAGGTCTTGATGAAGTCGCCGCCGGCCAGCATGGCCAGCCAGGAGGCCCGGCGCACGTTGTCGTAGGTGGCCAGCTCGCCGGTCTCCAGGATCACCTTGAGGTGGGCGTCCCCGGAGGCTTCCTTGGTGGCCACGATCTCGTCGTAGACCTCCTTGTAGCGCCCGGCCAGGAACGCGCCCCGGTTGATCACCATGTCGATCTCGTCGGCGCCGGCCGCGACGGCGGCCCGGGTGTCGGCCAGCTTGATCTCCAGCGGCGCCTGACCCGACGGGAACGCGGTCGCCACGCTGGCCAGGTGCACACCGCTGCCGGCCAGCACCTCGGCCACGTACGGGACCATCGCGGGGTAGACGCAGACGGCGCCGACGTGCGGGCAGGACGGGTCGGCCGGGTCCGGGCGCAGCGCCTTCGCGGCCAGCGCGCGCACCTTGCCGGGGGTGTCCGCCCCCTCCAGGGTGGTCAGGTCGACCATCCGGATCGCCAGGTCGATCGCCTGGGCCTTGGCGGTGGTCTTGATGGATCGGGTGCCGAGCTGTGCCGCCCGCTGCTCCGCGCCGACCTGGTCCACGCCGGGCAGGCCGTGCAGGAAGGTCCGCAGAGCGGTCTCGGATCGTCCCAGCTCGGAGAGGTCCGACCGGGCCGACGTCGTTGTCGCCGTCATGCCGAGAAGTCTACGCACGGAACCGCTGAGTGATCTTGGTCACGGTGGGCCCGACGTGAGCGGCGTCGCCGGTCCGACCGCACCCGCACCAGCACGCCGAACGGCCCGGTAGGTTGAGCGATCGTGGACGTACACGTCATTGACCACCCGCTGGCCCAGTCCAGGTTGACCGCCATGCGGGACGCGCGCACCGATTCCTCGACGTTCCGGGCGGCGCTGCACGAACTGACCACCATGCTGGTGTACGAGGCGGCGCGCACCTTCCCCGTCGAGCGGTACCCGGTGCAGACGCCGGTCACCGCCACCGAGGGCACCCGGCTGGCGAACCCGCCGCTGCTGGTGCCGGTGCTGCGGGCCGGCCTGGGCATGGCGGACGCCGCGCTCGGCCTGCTGCCCGAGTCCTCGATGGGCTTCGTCGGCCTGGCCCGCGACGAGGAGACCTACGAGCCGCGCGCCTACATGGAGTCGCTGCCGCGCGACCTGACCGGCCTGCCGGTGCTGGTGCTCGACCCGATGCTGGCCACCGGCGGCTCGCTGGAGCACTGCTGCCGGCTGCTGGCCGATCGGGGCTGCACCGACATCACCGTGCTCTGCGTGCTCGCCGCGCCGGTCGGCATCGAGCGGCTGGAGCGCTCCGGCCTGCCGTTGCGCCTGGTCACCGCCGCGATCGACGAGGGCCTCAACGACCGCATGTTCATCGTTCCCGGGCTCGGTGACGCCGGTGACCGCCAGTTCGGCGGCATGCCCCGGTTCTGATCTTCCACCCGGTCCGTGCCGGGTAACGGCGGGTCCGCGCGCGGTGGTGCGCGGAC
>NZ_JBFAPG010000524.1:0-4145 GCF_040675595.1 Micromonospora sp. NPDC049580 | reverse complement strand
CAACCACACCCTCACCCGCACCGCCCTACGCGCCACCCAGGCCGGCAGCTACGACGTCATCCACGCCCACGACTGGCTCGTCGCCCACACCGCGACCACCCTCGCCGAACACCTCGACCTGCCGCTGGTCACCACCATCCACGCCACCGAGGCGGGCCGGCACCAGGGCTGGCTGCCCGAGGAGATGAACCGCACCATCCACGGCGTCGAGCACTGGCTCAGCGGGTCCTCCACCCGGGTGATCACCTGTTCGGGTTACATGCGCGACCAGGTCAGCGCGCTGTTCGACGTGCCGACCGGGCTGGTCGACGTGGTGCCCAACGGGGTCGACGACCGGGCCTGGCGGGCCCGCCCGCGCGCGGTCGCCACGGCCCGCGCACGGTTCGCCGCGGACGGCCCCCTCGTCGGGTACGCCGGACGCCTGGTGTACGAGAAGGGCGTGCAGCACCTCGTGCACGCGGTGCCCCGGCTGCGCGAGCGGCACCCCGGCCTGCGCGTGGTGATCGCCGGCGACGGCCCGTACCGCCCCGAGTTGGAGGCCGAGGCCCGCCGCTTGGCGCTCGGCTCGACCGTCCGCTTCACGGGCTTCCTCGACGCCACCCAACTGCCGGCGGTGCTCGGCGCGACCGACGCGACGGTGGTCCCCAGCCTCTACGAGCCGTTCGGCATGGTGGCCCTGGAAGCGGCCGCGGCCGGAGCGCCGCTGGCGGTGGCCCGCACCGGCGGCCTCGCCGAGATCGTCGAGTCCGGGGTGACCGGTGTGACGTTTCCGCACAGCGACCCGGCGGCCCTCGCGGGCGCGGTCGACCAACTGCTCGATGACGAGGTCTTCGCCAGGCGGGTGGCCCGACGGGCCCGCAGCATGGTCGGCGAGCGGTACGGCTGGGCCAGCATCGCGGCCCGCACCGCCGCCACCTATGCCACCGCCCGTCGCGAACACGGCCCGCTCCAGGCCCGGCGGGCCGCCGCCCGACTGGCCGGCGGGCGTGACCGGATCGCCATCCCGGAGGGCAATCTGCTCGCCGCCGCCGACCACGCCGCCTGCTGAGCCAAGTCGGACGACCGATAGGTGACTTCCGATCCACTGGTTAGGGTGTACCCCGGACAGCGGCTGAGGAGGAGCGTGCGCAGGTGCTGATCGCCGGTCGGTACCGGCTGCTCGACCTGGTGGGTCGCGGGGGCATGGGTCGGGTGTGGCGAGCCCGCGACGAGATGCTGCACCGCGAGGTCGCGGTCAAAGAGGTCGTACCGCCCAGTTGGCTGGCCGACCACGAACGGGCCGAGCTGCGCTCGCGCACGCTGCGAGAGGCGCGCGCCGCGGCCCGGCTCAACCACCCCGCCGTGGTCCGGCTCTACGACGTCGTCCCGGTCGAGGGCAGCCCGTGGATCGTGATGGAGTACGTCCCGTCGCGCACCCTGCAGGACGTCGTCGACGCCGAGGGGCCGCTGGAGCCGGCCCGCGCCGCCCGGATCGGCCTGGCCCTGCTCGGTGCGCTGGAGGCCGCGCACACGGCCGGAGTGCTGCACCGCGACGTCAAACCGCAGAACGTGCTCGTCGCCCACGACGGCCGGGTGATGCTCGCCGACTTCGGGCTGGCCACCTTCGACGGCGGGGACGGCGCGATGACCCGCCCCGGGTTGGTGCTCGGCTCCCCGCAGTACGTCTCCCCGGAGCGGGCCGCCGAGGGGGTGTCCACGGTGGCCGCCGACCTGTGGTCGCTCGGGGCCACCCTGCACGCCGCCGTGGAGGGCCGCTCCCCGTACGCCCGCAGCAACGCGATGGCCACGCTCAGCGCCCTGGCCGCGGGCCCACCCGACCCGGCCCCGCACGCTGGACCGCTCGCCCCGGTGCTCGCCGGGCTGCTGCGCCGCGACCCGCGCGACCGCCTCGACCACGACGGGGCCCGCCGGCTGCTCACCGCCGCGACCGGCCACCCCAGCCCGCCGGCGCACTCGCGGGAAGCCGCAGCCAACGCCCCGACCCGCTCCTCGCCCGCGACCGGCTCCCCGGCCCCAACCGGCTCCTCGGCCCCAACCGGCTCCTCGGCCTCGACCGGCTCGACCGGCTCCCCGGCCCCAACCGGCTCCTCGGCCTCGGCGGCGTCCGCCTCCGGGGAACCGGCCGACCAGGACGTCACCATCCCGCTGCCCGAGTCCGACCCGACCACCACCACCAGCGGCAGCGAGGCCGTTCCACCGGGAAACGCTGCGACCGACGCCCGCCCGAGCGGCGAACCGAGCGCCCGGGCCTGGGCGGATGCGACAACCCCCGCTCCTGCGACGTCCGAGCGACTGGGCGGACGACTGAGCGAGCGGCCGACGGCGCGGCGGGCCGCGCTGGTCGTCACCGCGCTGCTCGTGGCCGCCGCGGCTGGCGTGGGCACCGCGCTGGCCGTCGCCGGTGACGCCCCGACCGACACCGCCGGGCGGTCCACCGCGACACCTGCGGATCGTCCGAACGACGCCAGCGGCACGAACGGGGGCTCCGGCGATGACCGGGGCGGCCTGTACGGCGGTGGCGGGCCCGGCGGGCCGTACGGCGGTGGTGGCCCCGGCCGGCCCGGCCCGGCGCCGAATGGCCGCGACGTGCCCCCGCCGCCGTTCCCCTGCGTCCATCCGGACGTCGCGGGGCTGCCGGTCGCGGCCGGGTCACCCCTGCCGGGCGAGCGGTTGCGGCCACCCACGGGTTGGGTCTGGCACGCCGACAGCACCGGCTTCCGGGTCTCCGTGCCGGCGACCTGGCACTACTCACGCGAAGGCGCGGTGGTCTGTTTCCAGGACCCGGCCACCGGTCGGGCGTTGAGCGTCGCGCCGGGTGCGGCGGCCGACCCGCTGACCCGACTGCGGTCGGCCCGCGACGACGCGGCCCGGGTCGGGGCGCTGCCGAACTACGACGAGATCCGGCTCGCCGCGGGCGGCGGCGGCGCGGAGTGGGAGTGCCGGTGGACGGCCCCGTACGGCCCGGTGCTGCACGCCCGGCAGGAGGTCCTCCCGGACGAGCGCTGGACCCTGGGCTGGATCACCGACGACCGGGACTGGACGGCCGCCGACGCGGACTGGACGACGGTGCGAAAGAGTTTCCGACCACCCCGCTGACCTGCGCCGTATGGCCCTGCTCGGCCCTCCGTCCGGCGTGGATCGAGGCCGCTCAGCGGATGAGAAAAGCCGCGTTGGTGGCTATCGTGTAACTCGGGGTGACCGAGGGGGAGCGACCGTGCAGCAGTTGCTGATCGCGGGTCGGTACCGGCTGCTCGACCTGGTCGGCACCGGCGGGATGGGCCGGGTATGGCTGGCCCGCGACGAGATGCTGCACCGGGACGTGGCGGTGAAGGAGGTCGTGCCGCCATCCTGGCTGGCCGAGGCCGAGCGCGCCGAACTACGACTGCGGACGATGCGCGAGGCCCGCACGGCGGCCCGGCTCAACCATCCCAACGTCGTGCGTCTCTACGACGTGGTGCACGACCGGGAAAATCCGTGGATCGTGATGGAGTACGTGGCATCCCGGTCGGTGCAGCAGATCATCAACACCGAGGGCCCGCTGAGTCCACAACGTACCGCCCGGATCGGGCTGGCCGTGCTCGCGGCGTTGCGGGCGGCGCACAGCGCCGGCGTGTTGCACCGCGACGTGAAGCCGCACAATGTGCTGGTCGCCGACGACGGGCGGGTGGTGCTCACCGACTTCGGGCTGGCGACCTTCGACGGCGGGGACGGGGCGATGACCGGCCCGGGCCTGGTGCTCGGCTCGCCGCAGTTCGTCGCGCCGGAGCGGGCCCGCGAAGGCGTGTCGGATCCGCGTACCGACCTGTGGTCGTTGGGCGCGACGCTCTACGCCACGGTCGAGGGGCAGTCCCCGTACGCCCGGTCCAGCGCGATGGCGACGCTGAGCGCGCTGGCCACCGAACCGCCGGATCCGATGCGCCGGGCCGGCCCGTTGCGTCCGGTGATCACCGGCCTGTTGCAGCGCGACCCCTGGCGGCGGTTGACCGCCATCGAGGCCGAGCAGCTGCTGCGCGCCGCGGCCGCCGACCGCGACCGCCCAGCCGGGCCGGCTCCCACCTCGGCGGTGGCGGCGGTCCGCAGCGCGGGCCGGTCGGCAGCGTCCACCCCGGTCGGCCCGGCGGGGCGGTCGCGGTCGGCGGCCGCGG
>NZ_JBFAPG010000523.1:0-4184 GCF_040675595.1 Micromonospora sp. NPDC049580 | reverse complement strand
GCGGCGCGCGCCTCGCGGCCCGCCCGGGCCACCCGACGAGCAGTACGGAGTACCCACCGTGACAGTCCTCTTCGGTCAACTCTTCACCGGCATCAGCATCGGCGCGGTGCTGCTGCTCATCGCGCTCGGGCTGGCGCTGACCTTCGGCCAGATGAACGTCATCAACATGGCGCACGGCGAGTTCATCATGGCCGGCGCGTACACCACGTACGTCCTGCAGCAGAGCATCACCGGCGCGGGCCTGTCGCTGCTGGTCGCGCTGCCGGTGGCGTTCGCGGTCGCCGGCACGATGGGTGTGCTGCTGGAGATCCTGCTGATCCGCCGGCTCTACGCGCGCCCGCTGGACACCCTGCTGGTCACCTGGGGGGTGTCGCTGATGCTGCAACAGCTCGCCCGCGACGTCTTCGGCAGCCCGAACGTGCAGACCCGCGCGCCGGACCTGCTGACCGGCAACGTGGCGTTGCCCGGCGGGCTGACCATCGCCAACAACCGGCTGTTCATCCTGGCCCTGGCCCTGGCCGCCGTCGCGGCGCTCACCCTGGCGCTGCGGCTCACCCCGCTCGGGCGCCGGATCCGCGCGGTGGTGCAGAACCGCGACCTCGCCGCGGTGTCCGGCATTCCCACCGCCCGCGTCGACCGGACGACGTTCTTCCTCGGCTCCGGCCTGGCGGGGCTCGCCGGGGTCGCGCTCACCCTGCTCGGCCCGATCGGCCCGACCATGGGCACCAACCTGATCATCGACGCCTTCCTGGTCGTCGTGGTCGGCGGGATCGGCCAACTCAAGGGCAGCGTGATCGTCGCCTTCGCCCTCGGCGTGCTCCAGGCCACCGGGGAGTACCTCACGACCCTCAGCGTCGCCAAGGTGATCGTGTTCGTGGCGATCGTCGCGTTCCTCCAGTGGCGGCCACAGGGCCTGTTCACCCTGCGGACCAGGAGCCTCGCATGACCGCCGTGACGCCCGCCCCACCGGACACCGCCGTGCGACCGGCACCCGCTGGCGCCGTACCGCCGAACCCGCCGGGGGGACGGTCGCGGCTGCGCGCGGCGGCGGGCTTCGCGTTCGGCGCGGCGCTGCTGTTCGCCGTGGCGCCGCTGGTGCTGTCGGACTTCCGGCTGGCCCTGCTCGCCAAGTACCTCTGCGTCGCCATGGTCGCGGTGGGCATCGGGATCGCCTGGGGCCGGGGCGGGATGCTCACCCTCGGCCAGGGCGTCTTCTTCGGCCTGGGCGGCTACGCGATGGCCATGCACCTCAAGCTCGCCGACGCGGGCCCGGGTGGGATGCCCGACTTCATGCAGCTGTACGGGCAGCTCGACGAACTGCCCCTGTGGTGGCGGCCGTTCGCCAGCCCGTGGTTCGCGCTGCCCGCCACGGTGCTGCTGCCGATGGCTGTCGCCTTCGGGCTCGGTTCGCTGGTGTTCCGCCGCCGCGTGCGGGGTGCGTACTTCGCCATCCTCAGCCAGGCCCTCGCGGCCGCCATGGTGATCCTCCTGATCGGGCAGCAGGGCACCACGGGCGGCACCAACGGGCTCACCGACATCGAGGGCTTCTTCGGCTACGACCTCGACGATCCGGTCAACCAGCGGATGGTCTACTTCATCATCGCCGGCGTCCTGCTGGCGTTGCTCGCGCTGGCCCGTCAGCTCATCCACAGCCGCTACGGCGAGCTGCTGGTGGCGGTCCGCGACGGCGAGGAGCGGGTCCGCTTCCTCGGCTACGACCCGGCGTCGGTCAAGCTGGTGGCGTACGTGGTCGCGGCCGGTATGGCGGGGCTGGCCGGGGCGCTGTTCGTGCCGGCGGTGGGCATCATCTCGCCCGCGCTGATCGGGATCGTCCCGTCGATCGAGTTTGTCATCGGGGTTGCGGTGGGTGGCCGGGCGACGCTGCTGGGCCCGGTGCTCGGCGCGGTGGCGGTGGCCTGGGCGCGTACCGCCCTGTCGGAGCGTTTCCCGGGCACCTGGACGTATCTGCAGGGGTTGCTCTTCGTGGTCGTGGTGGCGTTCCTTCCCGGCGGCCTGGCGTCGCTGTGGGCGCTGGCCCGCCGCCGCGACGCCGGCCCGGAGCAGAGCCGGCGCGGCTGGTCAGCGCTGGGCCGACGACGCGCCGAGCGGGCGGAGGTGGTGGCCCCGTGAGCGAGGACCGACTGGACGGGTTGTCCGTCCGTGACGTGCGGGTCAGCTTCGACGGCTTCACCGCCGTCGACGGCGTCTCGCTGGAGGTGCCGGCCGGCGACATCCGGTTCCTGATCGGCCCGAACGGCGCCGGCAAGACCACCCTCGTCGACGCGGTCACCGGCCTGGTGCGGGCCACCGGCTCGGTGCGGTTCGGCGACCAGGAGCTGCTCGGCCGCCCGGTGCACCGGATCAGCCGGCTGGGCATCGGGCGAACCTTCCAGACGTCGACGGTGTTCGAGGAGCTGTCGGTCGTGCAGAACCTCGACATCGCGGCCGGCGCCCGGCGGAGCTGGGTGACCCTGGCGCGGCGCCGGCGGGGGATCCCCGACGAGGTGGCCGCCGCGCTGGAGACCATCGGCCTCGCCGGGCGGGCCGACCAGCTCGCCGGGACGCTCGCGCACGGCCAGAAGCAGTGGCTGGAGATCGGCATGCTGCTGGTGCAGGACGCGCGGCTGCTGCTGCTCGACGAGCCGGTCGCCGGGATGAGCCACGAGGAGCGCGACGCCACCGGCGCGCTGCTGGAGACGGTGAGCCGGGACCGCACGGTGGTGGTGATCGAGCACGACATGGACTTCCTGCGCCGGTTCGCGCGCAGCGTCACGGTGCTGCACGCGGGGAAGGTGCTCAGCGAGGGCACGGTGGCCCAGGTCCAGGCGGACCCGCGCGTGCAGGAGGTCTACCTTGGCCACCCGGTCGCCGCCGGGTCGGCCCCCAGCCCTCTGGAGGCATGATGCTGACCCTGCGCGGGGTGCACGCCGGATACGGGCGTTCAAGGGTGCTGCACGGGGTGGACCTCGCCGTCCCGCCCGACGGGGTGGCCGCGGTGCTCGGGCACAACGGCGCCGGCAAGAGCACCCTGCTGCGGGTCGCGGCGGGCCTGCTGCGACCCAGCGCCGGCACCGTCGAGCTGGACGGCGAGGACGTCACCCGTCTCGCGCCGCACGAGCGGGTGGAGCGCGGGATGGCGTACGTCCCGCAGGGCCAGCAGTGCTTCGGGCACCTGACGGCCGCGGAGAATCTGCGCCTGGTCGCCGACGGCCGGCGCGACGGCGCGGTGGCCACGGCGGAGGTGCTGGACCTGTTCCCGGCGCTGCGCCCGCTGCTGCGCCGACGGGCCGGGCTGCTCTCCGGCGGCCAGCGCCAGCAGTTGGCCATCGCCCGCGCGCTGATCACCCGGCCCCGGCTGCTGATGCTCGACGAGCCGACCGAGGGCATCCAGCCGTCGGTGGTCGCGGAGATCCAGGAGCGGATCGTCGAGCTGACCCGACAGTCCGGCTTCAGCGTGCTGCTCGTCGAGCAGCACCTGGGTTTCGCGCTGCGGGTGGCGAACCGCCACCACGTGCTGGAGTCCGGTCGGGTCACCTCGGACGGCGACGGGGGAGTCACGGCGGAGCGGGACGTCCGGGCGGCCCTGGCGGTCTGACCGCACCCCTGCCGCCGGTCAGGTCGTCGGGGCGGGGCCGGTCGAGTCGCGGACGACCAGCAGGTGGCCGGTGGCGCGGCGGCGGGGACGCGCCGAGCGGGGCTTGAGGGCGAGGGTGAGCGCCGTGCGGCCCATCTCGGTCATCGGCAGCCGGATGGTGGTGAGGCTGGGCGCGAGGTCGGCGGCGACGGAGACGTCGTCGAAGCCGACGACGGAGATCCGCGCGGGCACCGGCACGCGGCGCGACCGCAGCGTCGAGAGGACGCCGATCGCCATGGCGTCGTTCAGCGCGATGATCGCCGTGGTCTCCGGGTGCTCGTTGAGGATCTGCTCGGTGGCGGCCCGTCCGCCGCCGCGGGTGAAGTCCCCGTGCACGACCGTCAGGTCGGCGGGGCGCAGCCCACGCTGCCGCAGCGCGGACGTCACGCCGGCGAGCCGGTCGGCGACCGTGGTGAGGCCGGCGCTGCCTGCGGCGACCGCGATGCGGTGGTGGCCGAGGTCCATCAGGTGCGCAGCGAGCGCGCGGCCGCCGGCCTCGTTGTCCGGCAGGACGGCGTCGACGCCGAGCGCGTGTCGGCCGATGGCGGCG
>NZ_JBFAPG010000522.1:0-4192 GCF_040675595.1 Micromonospora sp. NPDC049580 | reverse complement strand
CCGGCGTGGTCTATCTTGGTTTTGGCCCCAACGGGTTGCTTAAACCTGTGGGGTCGCACACCCGAGCGGGCCCGCTGTGTCATCCACATGGGGGCCCGGACCAGCTTCGATCGGCCGGTCAGGAGCGCTCCTGGCGAGCCGGTCGTTGCGCTACAGCGATGGGTGACCGGACGCGATACTGCGGGTAGCGTGAGCGCTGGTGGTGCCGCCGGTTGTAGCGGTGGGCGGCCCACCCCCCAGACCGCTACCTGGGAGCACAGCCATGACGTCCCACGTCGACCCGCGCTTCGGCAACACGCTTCGTCAGCTCCGCGAGCAGTCCGGGCTGTCCCTGCGGGCCCTCGGTCAGCTCACCCACCGGGGCAAGAGCCACCTGCACGAACTTGAGGCCGGCAGCAAGGCACCCACCGTGGAAACCGCCCAGCACCTTGACCAGGCACTGCACGCCAACGGTGCTCTTGTCCGCCTCGTGCGCGCGCCCGTCGACCACGAAGCCGAAGCCGACGAACTGCTCCGGCGGGTCGCTGCTTGCGACGTCAGCGCCGAAACCCTCGCCCGCATCGAGCGAGGCGTGGACGACCTCGCCAGCCTGTACCCCACGACCGCGCCGGTCGACCTGCTGCCGATGGTGCGTCAGCACCTCGCCTATGTCACCCGACTACTCGGCGGCCGGGTCACCCTCGCCCAGCAACGGCGTCTCGTCGTCGCGGGCGGCTGGCTGGCCGTACTGAGGGCCACCGTGCACATCGACCTGCAACAGCCGGGCGCCGCCGCCGCGCACCTCACCGCGGCATCCGGGCTCGCCGGCCACGCCGAGCATCCGGAGATTCAGGGTTGGTGTCTGGAGACGCGGGCGTGGGAGGTGCTGACCCTCGGCGACTACCGGGGTGCCCTGGACCTGTCGCGGCAGGCGCAACAGGTGGCGCCTGTCGGCAGCTCCGCGCACATTCAGGCGACCGCGCAGGAGGCGCGGGCATGGGCGCGGATGGGCGCGGTCCGTGAGACGCGTCGGGCACTGGACCGGGTGGAACGCTTGACTGCGAACCTGCCTGTCCCGGAACGGGCGGAGCACCACTACCGGTACGACCCGGCAAAGGCTGAGGCGTACGCGGCGACGACGCTGGCGTGGGCAGGTGACCCCGCCGCCGAGCGGGTCGCGCGGTCCGTGCTGGCCCACCTGGATCCGCGCGGCGACGGCGGTGAGCGGCCCCGGCGGGCGGCATCGGCTCGACTGGACCTCGGGCTGGCGTTGGTGACCGCCGGACGACCGGATGAGGCGTCGGTGTTCGCCGCGGAGGCGGTCGCGTCGGGGCGAGTGGTGCCGTCGAATTGGTGGCGGGCGCGGGAGGTGTTGCGCCGGGTCGAGCGGACGGGCGCACCGGAGGCTGCCGACCTGCGTGACGTGTACGAGCAGTTCGACCGGACCAGCACGGGCGAGTAGCGGACAGGATCGGTTGACGGCGGACAGCCGCGTCCTCCTGACCGCAGGCAACCCTCCGTAGCGTCATGTTTACGGGATCAGTGGCCGGTGTGCTGTCGGACGTGATGTGGGCGCTCAGCGCCGCCGGTCCCGCCAGGGAGGGCAGGGGCGCCGTGCCGGATATGACCGGCCGACTCTGCTCCGGAGGCGAGGGGCGAGCGATGATCCGCAAACTGGTATCCACTCTGACCGGCCGACCAGCTCACCACTACGACGGGTCGGTCCGGTGACCGCCCGGCAGATGCCCGGCCCCGGCACCCGGATGTCGGTGCGGCCTACCGAGTGGCAGCCCAGCCCTGGCATCGAGGGCCAGACACACCACGACATCGTCATCGTGTCCGTCCACGAATCTCATGACCCGCGCTTCGCCTGGGTGTACGGCCACGGCCCGGACTGTGCGTGGGAGTCCGCCGACTGCTCGCAGCCGTTCTGCTTCGAGGTGCTGGTCAGCGTCGACGTTCTTGCCGCCGCAGCGGCCGGTGCGAGGCCATGACCGCCCCCACGCTCGCCCGGTTGGAGGCGCGGTGGCGGCGGACCCTCATCGAGCACCAGGCCGTTGCCGGTCGCTGCCCGGTCTGCGGGACGCGGGGCCGCTGCCGGGAGTGGGCGGAGGCGTTCGGTCAGCTCGTCGCCCACGACCTGTTTCTCCCCGGTGCTCGTCGGCGCGGTGTGTCAGACGGGGGCGAGCCGGAAGCCGACGCCGCGGACCGCGTGGATCGTGGCGGCGGCGTCCAGCCGGGCGAGCTTGCGGCGCACCCGACGGACGACCGAATGCATGTCGGACCCACGGCCGAGGTGCCGGTTGCCCCAGACCTTGAGGTGCAGTCGCTCGTAGGTCCAGATCTGCCCGGGAGCGTCGACGAGGCAGAGCAGGACGTCGTGTTCCAGCCGGGTCAGGTCGATCTCCTGATCGCGCCAGCACACCACCCGGCGGTCGGAGTCGACGCTCAGATCCGGCGGCGGCTGCGGGCGTGGCGCGGCCTCCGTGCGCACGGCCGGGACGGGAGGAGGTACGGGGGGCAGCTCGCCCACCCCGAGGAACTCCCGTGCCTGGTCGACGTTCGAGACGATCAGGAAGGCGTCGGTCCCGCCGAGCAGACGGGCCAACTGCCGGCGCTCAGCCGGCGAGGACGCGATGCCGATGACCAGCGAGGCGACCGGAATTCCCTGCATTGCCCAACCCCTTCCGGTTCCCCACGAACACTCCGGATGGTTTTCGCACCGCCGAGGACGACCATCGATCGGCGTCCTGACCCTAGTGGTGGCTCGTCTCGGCTGGGTGAAACATAGTTGCATGTAAGCATGTGAATGACGGTCGAGGTCACAGCCGTGCGGACGGCTTGGCGACAACAAGGGGGGTTCGGAGAGCGGGATCGCCGCTTTTTTCCAATGGTGACCGGCGGTTGTGACAGAACGAAGACAATCCACGGACGGCGTCCGGACCTGGCGGGACGAGCATGGTCGACGTGTCCCACGGATCGTCGTACCCCGTCGGTCGGTCGTCGCCCGGCTCCGCGCGGGCGCTGTCGTCCGGCTCCGCGCGGGCGCTGTCGTCCGGTCGCGTCGCCGCGCCGCCCGGTCTCCGGCTGCTCGGAGCTGCCGTCTGCTTCCTGCTCGCCCGGGTGCTCACCGGCGTGCTGTTCGTCCGGCGGGTCGCTGGACACCGACCAGACCATCTTCGCGGCGAAGCGTCGGGCACGCGGCCGACCACTACTAGGCTCGATCGCGGAGGTGCCGAACATGAAGCTCGGGCTGCACTACTGGACTTTCTCGACTCCGGCCGATCCGGCCGCCATCGCGCCGACCCTCACCGAGGCGGCGACCATCGCCGACCAGGCCGGCGTGGCCTCGTTCACGGTCATGGACCACTTCTTCCAGATGGAGGCGCTGGCCCCGGCCGAGGAGCCGATGTTGGAGGCGTACACGACGTTGGGCTTCGTCGCGGCGCAGACCCGTCGAATGACGCTCGGTGTGCTGGTCACGGGCGTGATGTACCGCTATCCGGGGCTGCTGGCCAAGACCGTGACGACCCTCGACGTGCTCTCCGGGGGCCGGGCCCGGCTCGGCATCGGGGCGTCCTGGTACGAGCGGGAGCAGCGGGGGCTCGGCGTGCCAGTGGTGCCGGTCGCCGAGCGGTTCGAGCGACTGGAGGAGACGCTGCGGATCTGCCGGCAGATGTTCAGCGACGACAACGGGCCGTTCGACGGGCGGCACTACCAGCTCACGGAGACGATCAACTCGCCCCAGCCGTTGCGCCGTCCGCACCCGCCCATCATGATCGGCGGCAGCGGCGAGAAGAAGACGCTGCTGCTGGTCGCCAGGTACGCCGACGCCTGCAACCTGTTCGGCACGGGCGCCGAGGGGATCGCGCACAAGCTGGACGTGCTGCGCGGGCACTGCGCCGCCGAGGGCCGCGACTACGACAGCATCGAGAAGACCGTGCTGGCCTCCAAGCCGCCGCTGGAGGATCTCGACGCGTTCCTCGCCGAGGTGTCCGACTATGCCGCGCTCGGCGTCACCGAGGTGCAGGTCACGCCGGACCGGCACCCCGTGGAGTTCGCCCGGCGGCTCGGCGACGAGGTGCTGCCGCGGCTGGCCGACATCGGCTGACACGGAACGGGTTGGGTTAGGCGCGCGTGGTCGACGAGCCGCCTGCGGCGATCGACCGGCTGCTCGCCCACGACGACGAGGGCCGCCCTCCCGCCGAAGCGG
>NZ_JBFAPG010000521.1:0-4200 GCF_040675595.1 Micromonospora sp. NPDC049580 | reverse complement strand
GTCCGCAGCATGCGGACACCCCGACTGCACGGAAACCGTGTTGATCAAGCAGAGGTGGAACGGTCGGGGACCGGCGCAGCGGCCCCCGACCGGGACTAGCCCCCGTTGATGACGAACTGTGAGCCCGGCTCGACGACAATGTTGCCGTCGGCCGAGTTGGTGATGGTCACGTTGGTCAGGTTGGCGTTGCCGCGCGCCCCGCCCATCGCGAGGATGCCGGCGCCGTTGTTGGATTTGTCGATCCGTACGTTGGTGATGGCGACGTTCGGCATGTTGCCGCCGCCGTTCTTGAACTGGATGCCGTCGTACGTCGAATCGATGATGTCGGTGTCGCGGATGGTGACCCCGACGATGTCCCGGGTTGCCGGGAAGAGCGTGATGGCGCCGAACTCCTGGTCCTCGTTCCAGAACGCGCCGCCGGTGCGGTAGAGCCCGTTGTTGGCGATCAGCGTCGTTCCGGAGAAGGGCAGCGGGTCGTGGTCGGTCGCCAGCATGATGCCCGGGTAGTTCGCGGTGTCGTAGATCAGGTTGTTCTCGATCGAGTTGTCGTAGCCGCCGTAGATGGCGATGCCGTTGGCCCGCCAGGGCAGTTGGACGGTGTTGTTGACGAAGTGGTTGTCGTGGGCGATGTCGACGCTGCGGTCCTTGACGTACGGGTTGGCCCAGACGGCGAACGCGTCGTCGCCGGTGGTGCGGAAGGACGAGTTGAACACCCGCGAGTTGCGCGTGCCGTTGCTGAAGTTGATGCCGTCGGCGTACGTGTCGCGGATCCGCATGCCGGTGAACTCCAGCCCGTCGGCCGGGCCCCACAGCTCAGGGATGTTGTCGTAGTCGCGGCCCACCCAGACACCCACGTTGGCGTGCTCGATCCAGACGTTGCTGATCCGGGTGCCGGTGCCGAAGCGACCGTTCAGACCGACGCCGCCCTCGGCGTTGCCGTCACCGCCACGGATCCGGCCCGAGCCGAAGATGGCGATGTCGGAGATCTGGGTGTTCTTGTCGATGTCGAAGCCGAAGTTGCCCTCGTGCGGGTGGTTGATGCCGCCCACCACGTTCTGCGGTTCGGTCAGCGTGTAGAGCTGCGAGTGCCACATGCCGGCGCCCCGGATCGTGACGTTGCTGATGCCGACCTGGTTGTACATGCCCCGGTTCTGCGGGTCGTCGGTCAGGATCTTCTGCTCCTGCCGCCACTGCCCGGCGGGGATCCAGACGCAGCCGATGACACCGTTCTGGTCGTCGGTCACGGCCCGCTGGATGGCGGCGGTGTCGTCGAGCCCGTCGTTCGGGACCGCGCCGTACGCGGTGATCGAGGTGCAGCCGGCGGGCTGGCTCGCCGGCGGGGCGACCTGCTCCAGGTCGATCATGTCGATCACGTAGAACGAGGCGGTGTCACCCGAGTCGCGCTGCAACTTGAACCGGGTGCCGGCCGGGTACGACTGCGCCAGCAGCGCGTTCGACTCGTCGAAGAGCCGTCGGGCGTCGGCCTGCGGGGTGTTGGTCAGCGCCTCCGGCCCGTCGGTGTTGCCGTAGAGCCAGCTGTGCTTCGACGACAACGTCAGCTTCCGGGAGAACACGTCGTTGACGTAGAGGCTGATGGTCGCCTCGATGCCCCCTCCACCGGGCGCGTCCGGGATCGAGTTGCGCACCACGATGGAGTTGGCCTGGTTGGCCGAGGTGAACTCGACGAACTGGCCGGTGCTGGTGAGCCGTACCGACTTGCGGCCGGAGGACTCGCTGGCGAAGTTGGTGTGCCCGAAGGTGCGCAGCGGGTCGGTCTCCAGCAGCGTGCCCTGGTAACGGCCGGCCTCGGCCTCGTAGGAGACGTACGGGACGGCGGCCCCGCGACCGACCACTATCGACTGGCTGAACGCGTTGTTGCTCTCGTTGGTCTCGGTCACCACGTTTGTCGCGTCAGCGGTGGCGGTGATGGTGGCACCGCCGCTGGTGGCGGTCCAGCTGCCGGTGACGGCCACGGTGACCGTCGCGCCAGCCGCGATCGAGGCGGTGCTGGTGTTGAGCGTGGTGCTGCCCACCACCAGCCGGGTGACGGTGGTGGCGCCGGTCGCGGTGGTGCCCCGGTTGCGGACCGCCACGGTGAAGGTGACGGACGCCCCGACGGCCGGGTTCGGCGGGTTCGAGGCGATGCTGAGCACCTGGAGGTCGGGCCCCGGTGCCTGCGCGATCACCAGCGGCGACGCCGCCGTGAGGCTGTTGTTGCCGTTGTTCTGCTCGACGATCGTGTTCGTCGGGTCGACCACCGCCGAGACGGCGTAGCTGCCCATCGGCCGCGTACCGGCGTTGAACGACACGGTGGTCGAGCCGCCCGCGGCGAGCGCGCCCACCGTGGCGCTGCCGACGACCGCGCCGGCCAGGCTGAAGTTGACAGTGGTCGCGCCGGCGGCGGCCGACCCGATGTTCTGCACGACGGCCGAGAGGGTGACCGCGCTGGCCTCGGTGGGCGACGTGGGTGACCAGGTCACCGAGCTGACGACCAGGTCCGGGTTGGGCGCCGGGGTGCCGCACACCTCCAGCTCGGCCACCTGGCCGGACGGGGCGCCGGTGTTGCCGGTGAACCGCAACTGCACGTCCGCCGTGGTCGCGGTGACCGGGATGGTCACCACGTTGGCGCCCTGGACGAACTGGTAGGCCGCCGCCGACACCAAACTGGTGTACGCCGACGACGCCTGGTCGCGGCCGAGGACCTGGATGGTCTGGGTACGGGTGCCCCAGGCCGGGTCGGGGTTGAGCTTCACAGTGACGCCGGAGATCGAGTGGTTCGCGCCCAGCGCCACGGTCAGGTTCTGCGGGTAGCTCGCCGCGCCCTCCCAGTAGGTGCTGAGCTGCCCGTCGTTCGCCTTGTCCGGGGTGAAGCTGAAGGTGGAGCCGCTCGCGGTCATGCTCTTGCCCTGCGCCACGTTGGTGCAGGCGGGCGGGTTGCTGCCGGTCCGGGTCACGGTGTTGCTGTTGCCCGACAGGTTGCCGGCGCCGTCGCGGGCACGGACGTAGTACGACACGGTCGCCGTCGCGGGCTGGGTGTCCTGATAGGTGAGGACGGTGCCCAGCGTCGCGATCAGGTTGCCGCCCCGGTAGACGTTGTAGCCGGCCAGGCCGCTGCCACCGGAATCGGTCGACGCGCCCCAGGTGAGCGTGATCGTGCTGCCCGACGTGCTCTGCGACAGCGTCCCCGGGACGCTCGGCGCGGTGGTGTCACCACTGCCGGTACGGGTGACCGTGTTGCTGTTGCCGGAGAGGTTGCCGGCGGCGTCGCGCGCCCGGACGTAGTACGACACCGTCGCCGTGGCCGGCTGGGTGTCGGTGAAGGTGGTCACGTTGCCGACGGACTGGAGGAACGCGCCGTTGCGGTAGATGTCGTAGCCGGCGATGCCGCTGCCGCCCGCGTTGTCGGTGGACGCGACCCAGTTGAGGGTGATGGTGGTGCCCGACTGGGTGTACGAGAGGTTGCCCGGGACGCTCGGTGCGGTGGTGTCCGGGGTGGTCGTGCCGCTGCCGTACACCTCCAGCTCGGAGAGCTGCCCAGCCGGCCAGCCGCTGTTGGCGGTGACGGTGATCCGCACGTAGCGGGTGGAGGCCGAGCTGAAGTTGATCGTGACGGTGCTGCCGCTCGCCGGGTTGAAGGTGTACGTCTGCGACCCGACCAGGTCGGTGAACGACGAACCGGTGGCGCTGCCCTGCACGCTCAACGTCTGCGTACGGGTCGCCCAACCGGAGGTCGGCAGCTTCAGCACGACCTGATTGACCGACTGCGACGAACCGAGATCGACCTGCACCCACTGGGGAAACGAGTTGTTGAGGCTCTCCCAGTAGCTGCCCACGTTGCCGTCGACGACCTTCGACGAGTCGTAGACGTCGGCGTGGCCGCTCTCCTGGGTGGGACGACCCTGGGCGAGGTTGGTGGCGGCCGGGGCGAAGGCGCTGCTGGCCGGGGCGGCGGGGCGGGCGGCGCCGGCCGGGCTCGCGATCGCGGTCGCCCCCGCCGTGGCCATCAGCGTGGCCGCGGCCATGGCCGCCACCATCCTGAACAGATTCGTTCGTCTCATCACTGTCCTTGTCGTGGGGGACGGTTGCCGCGGCGGCGTGACCACGGGGGTGGGAGTTTCTATTTATAAAAGAAGAAGAGCTGACAGAATCAGATTTTCTGGAACCAGAAGTATTAGTTGGTCTGCAAAAGCCTGATTTATT
>NZ_JBFAPG010000520.1:0-4205 GCF_040675595.1 Micromonospora sp. NPDC049580 | reverse complement strand
GCGGTCAGCGCGGGCGGGGTGCCCCGACGGGCGCACGTCGCCGGCCGGGACAGCTTCCCGCTGCGTCGCGTGCAGCCCGGCGGCTGGTCCCAGTCGCGCTATCAGCGCGCCGCCATGGAGGCGTGGCACCAGAACGCCGGCGACGTGACCGCCGCGACCGTGCAGCTGGCCGACAGGGTCGGCGCGGACGTGGTGGTGGTGGCCGGCGACGTCCGGGCCACCGGCATGATCGCCGCCCAGATGCCGGAGCGCTGGCAGGACCTGGTGGTCCGTACCGACGCCGGGTCCCGGGCCGGCGGCGCCGACCAGACCATGCTCGACGACCTCACCGTGCAGACCATCGCGGAGGTCGCCGACCAGCGGATCACCGCCGCGCTGGACCGTTTCGGCGTGCAGGAGGACGTGGGCGCCGGTCTCGACGCGGTCGTCTCGGCCCTGCAACGCAACCAGGTCGACACCATGCTGATCGTGGACGACCCGTCGGCCAACGGGGAGTTGTGGATCGGCCCGGAGCCGACCGAGATCGCCGTCGACCCCGGCCAGCTCAGCGCGATGTCGGTGGACGACCCCCAGCGGGTACGCGCCGACGCGGCGCTGGTCCGCGCGCTGGTCGGCACCGACGCGGCGTTGACCGTGCTCGGCGCGGACGAGGCGCCCGAGCTCACCGACGGCGTCGGCGCGGTGCTGCGCTACGTCGACGAAGGCACCCCGGGGCGCGGCAATGGCTGAGCGCCGTGTCGCGGACCTGGTGGTGGAGCGGCTGCGGGCCTGGCGGGTCCCGCGCGCCTTCGGCTACCCCGGCGCGGCGATCGCCCCGCTGGTCGAGGCGCTGGACCGCTCCGGGGGTGATCCGGCGTTCGTCCCGGCCCGGCACGAGGAGACCGCCTCGTTCATGGCCACCGGGCACGCCAAGTTCACCGGCGGCATCGGGGTCTGCCTGGCCACCCAGGGGCCCAGCGCGGTGCAACTGCTCAACGGCCTCTACGACGCGAAGCTGGACAGCAAACCGGTCGTCGCGATCGTCGGCGAGGACGTCACCGGGCCCCTGGGCGGCGCGCACCAGCAGATCGGTTTGAGCCGGCTCTTCGGCGACGTGTGCAACCAGTTCGTCCAGTACGGCCGCAGCCCGGAGAGCGTACCGGCGCTGCTGGACCAGGCGTTCCGCACCGCGGCGGCGACCCGCAGCCCGACCTGTGTGGTGCTGCCTCGGCACCTGCAGGAGGCCGTGGTGCCCGACCTGGGCGCGCACGCGGTCGGCGTGATCACGGCGACTCCCGGTGAGCCGCTGGCCCGGGTGCTGCCGTACGAGGTGGACCTCGACGCCGCCGCGCAGATCCTCGGCAACGGCCAGCGCACCGCGATCCTGGTGGGCCAGGGGGGCCGGGGCGCCGCCGACGAGATCATCGAGCTGGCCGACCGGCTCGGCGCCGGGGTGGCCACCTCGCTGCTGGGCAAGCCGGTCCTCGACGAGCGGCTGCCCTTCCACGCCGGCGTGCTCGGCGAGGTCGGCACGCCGGCCGCCGCCGAGCTGATGGGCGGCTGCGACACGCTCCTGCTGGTCGGCACCAACGACCCGTGGACCGACTACTACCCGATGCCCGACCAGGCCCGCACCGTGCAGATCGACATCGACGGCACCCGCATCGGCAGCCGGTACCCGGCCGACGTGCCCCTGGTCGGGGACGCGGCCGAGACGCTGCGCGCGCTGCTGGCGCGGGAGCCGTCGCGGCCGCACCAGCAGTGGCGTGCCACGGTGGAGAGCGCGGTCGACCGCTGGCGGGCGACCGCGGCCGACCGGGCCGCCGCGCCCGCCGAACCGATCAACCCGCAGCTCGTGCTCCAGGAACTCTCCACCCGGGCGCCGCGGACCGGCTCGGTCGCGGTCGACGTCGGCTCGGTCCTCTACTGGTACGCCCGGCACCTCGTCCTGCCGCCCGGGGTGAACGCGCAACTGTGCGGCACCCTCGGCTCGATGGGCTGCGCCCTGCCGTACGCGGTGGCCGCCAAACTCGCCGCGCCCGGCCAGCCGGTGATCGCCCTGCTCGGCGACGGCGCCATGCAGCTCAACGGGCTCGCCGAGCTGATCACGGTGTCGCACCACTGGCAGGGGTGGGCCGACCCACGGTTGGTGGTGCTCGTGCTCAACAACCGCGACCAGAACGGCATGGGCGGTGGCCGGGAGCCGTCGTCCGACCTCACCCACCGGCGCCCGGACGTGCCGTACGCCGGCTGGGCCCGCCTGCTCGGGCTGCACGGTGTCCGGGTGGACCGCCCGGAACTGGTCGGCGCCGCCTGGGACGAGGCGCTCGCCGCGGACCGCCCCTGCGTCCTGGAAGCGGTAGTCGACCCGGCGGTGTCGTTGGCGCCGCCGGAGCCGGCCTTCGCCGACCTGCGCGGACTGTATGCCGAGGGGGAGGGCGCCCGGCGGGTACGCGAGCAGGTCGAGCAGGCGGTGGCCGTCGACGATCTCGTTTAGGCGTACCTCTTCAGGGCATCAGTAGCGGCCCGACGACGCTGGAGGTCACATGCTGGAGCCCGCCGACCGCGGCTACGGTCCCGCGCCCCTGCCGCAGCCGCGCGGTCCGCTGTCCGCAGCGGTGACCGATGCGCTGCGGCGTCCGCCGTACGACCTGCCTCCCGGCCTGGGCGTCGACCTCGATCCGGTGGACGCGATCGGCGACGAGGACCTGCAACTGACCCTGTTCCTCTGCTACGAGCTGCACTACCGGGGCTGGAGCGGGGTGGACGAGGGCTGGGAGTGGCAGCCCGCGCTGCTGGCCCTGCGGGCCCGCGTCGAACGGCCCTTCGAGGCGGCGCTGCGCCGGCTGGCCGGAGCCCCGGCGGTACCGGCCGGTGGGGTCGCGGCCGGATTGGGCGAGCTGGTCGCTGCCGACGACGGGCCGCCGCTGGCCGCCACGCTCCAGCGGCACGCCGACCTCACCCAGTTCCGCGAGTTCGTCGCCCACCGTTCCGTCTACCACCTGCGCGAGGCGGACCCGCACAGCTGGGCGCTGCCCCGCCTCGGCGGTCCCGCCAAGGCCGCCCTCGTCGAGATCCAGACCGACGAGTACGGCAACGGCCGGCTGGACCGGATGCACGCCGAGCTGTTCCGGCGCACCCTCGACCGGTTGGGTATGGACACCGGCTACGGCGCCCACCTGGACGCGGTGCCCGCGGTGACGCTGGCGACCAACAACCTGATGTCGCTGTTCGGGCTGCACCGACGGCTGCGCGGCGCGCTGCTCGGGCACCTGGCGGCCTTCGAGATGACCTCGTCCCTGCCGAACCGCCGCTACGGCAACGGCCTGCGCCGGCTCGGCCTCGACGAGGTGGCCACCCGCTTCTACGACGAGCACGTGGAGGCCGACGCGGTGCACGAGCAGATCGCCGCGCACGACCTGTGCGGCGGCCTGGTCCGTACCGAGCCGGCGCTCGCCTCCGACGTGCTCTTCGGCGCGGCGGCGGCGCTCGCGGTGGACCGGCTGTTCGCGGCGCACCTGCTGGACAGTTGGGCCGCCGGCCGCAGCTCACTGCGGTCGCCACTGCCGCTGTCGACCGCGCCGGCCGTGCCGCCGCTGGTGTCGCTCACCGCGACGCCGACCGTGGTGACGCCGGTCCAGCCCGCCGTCGCCTGACGGCTTCGCCTGGTCAGCTCCGCCCGGTCAGCCCTCGCGGGCGGTGCCGGCCCGGAAGTTGACCACCTTGTGGGTGCCGTCGCAGAACGGCTTGAGCGCCGACTTGCCACACCGGCACAGAGCGATCGTGCCCCGGCGTGCGTCGATCCGCTCGCCGTCCGGAGTGACCAGGGCGAAGTCGCCGCGGACCAGGAGCGGGCCGTCCTCGTACGGGGTGATCGTGGCGGCGGACTCGCCGGTGTCCTCGGTGCGCATGAGCCCGGAAGTGCCCGCCCCGGCCGCGACGAAACCCCGCGCGCACGTCGTGGGTCGCTCAGGTCCGATCGTCCCCGCCGGCCCGCTCCCGCCGCCCGGAGCCAATCGTCGCCGAACGCCGCTGACCTGTGGAATGTTGCCGCCGGGTGGGTGATGCCCCGTTTGAACCCCATCGGGACGGGAAGCCGGGCCGCGTGGTGAGCGAACGAGGCAAGGTGGGCCCGGTGCACAAGATGCACAAGGGGCTGTCGGCCGACGGCGCCGGTCTGGCCGGCGACCGGGTCGTGGCCCAGGGCAGCGCCGCCCGGGTGCTGG
>NZ_JBFAPG010000519.1:0-4262 GCF_040675595.1 Micromonospora sp. NPDC049580 | reverse complement strand
CCCCGATCGACGGCGTGTCGGGGCAATAACTTCATGATCACCAGGGGTCAGGCGGGTGGGGGCGGGGCAGGGTGGGGGTTAGTGGACGTTGACTGGGACGGTGTGCCAGCCGGTGGCGCCGTCCGGGGCGACGCTCTGCGTACGCTCGGTCTGGGTCTCGCCTGTCGCGTCCGTTGCCCGGACCTGGAGCCGGTGCTCGCCCGGCGTGGCGTCCCAGCGCCAGGACCACTGCACCCAGGTGTCCACCGACACCGTCGGGGCCAGCTGCGCCTCCTGCCAGGGGCCGTCGTCGACGCGTACCTCGACCCCGCGAACGCCCCGGTGCTGCGCCCAGGCCACACCGGCCACCGTCACCGGACCGGCGGTCAACCGGTTGCGCCGTCGCGGCGCGTCGATGCGCGACTGGGTCTTGATCGGGCCCTGGGCGGACCAACCACGCGGCACCCAGTACGCGTCGAAGTCGGCGAACCGGGTCAGCTCCAGCTCGGTCACCCACTTGCAGGCCGACACGTAGCCGTAGAGGCCCGGCACCACCATCCGAACCGGGAACCCGTGCTCGACCGGCAGCGGCTCGCCGTTCATGCCGATCGCCAGCAGCGCATCGCGTCCGTCGCGGAGCGCGGCGGTGGGGGTGCCACAGGTCCAACCGTCGACCGACCGGCCGACGACCTGGTCGGCGTCCTCCTCCGGCTGCACCTCGTCCAGCAGCTCCCGCAGGGGTACGCCCAGCCAGCGGGCGTTGCCGATCAGGTCCCCACCGACCTCGTTCGAGACGCAGGCCAGCGTGACGTACCGCTCGACCAACGGCCGGGCCAGCAGATCGGCGTAGCTGTAGGTGCGCTCGGTGCCCACCCGGCCATGGATGCGCAGCCGCCAGGTCTCCGGGTCCACCTGCGGCACCACCAGGGCGGTGTCGATCCGGTAGAACCCGAGATTCGGGGTGACGTACGGCGCGAGCTGGGCCAGCGACAGGTCCGCGCCCGCCGGCACGGCCGGTGCGGGGGCGACCGGCGCGGGCAGCCGGATCGCGTCCCGGGCGGCGGACACGCCGCGCCGCCCGGCCAGCCAGCGCCCGCCGAGTCCGGCCACGGCGGCCGTGCCGAGTAGCACGCCGGTGCCGGTCAGGAACCGTCGGCGCGACTCCGGATCGACAGTCGCGGCCGGCGCGGCCGGGGTCACCGGCACCGGCGGGGCGGCGGGGGTCACCGGGACCGGCAGGCCCTCCGTCGGCCCGGCGGGCGACACCGGCCATTCACCAGGACCGGCAGCCGGCGGGGTTGCCGGGCGGGAGGTGGCGGGTGAGGTCCAGGGCCAGGGGTCCAGCTCGAACGGGCCGGCGATGAACAGCCAGAGCACCAGGGCGCCGAGTCCGCCACCGACCAGCGACGGCAGCGCGTCGAAGACGTCCGCGCCGGGGCGGGTCAGCGCGGCGGCCACACCGACGACGCCGAACGCCGCGATGCCGGCCAGGCCCAGGGCCAGCCGGCGGACCGCCACCATTCCGAGCAGCGCGGCGAAGGCGCCCAGCAGCAGGGCCGTTCCGATCAGCAGGGCGATCTTGTCGGCGGTGCCGAAGACGTCGATGGCGAACTGCTTGAGCGGCTCGGGGACGGCGTCGACGACCACCCCACCCACCGCGACCAGTGGCGCCGACCGGGGGCCCGTCAGCACCGCCACCGGCTCCGCGATCCCGATCGCGACGGCGGCGGCGGTCACTCCGGCCAGCGCGGCGTACCGCCGCGACGTGGTGCTCATCGGCCCAGTGTGCGCGATCAATCCGCCGGGTCGCCAACCATGTCAGCGCTTGGTAATGATCGCGGAGACGAACCGGGGCACACCGCCGTACGACGGTGTGCCCCGGGGCGGGTGTCGCTACCGGGTCAGAAGCCCGGGCCGTGCTGGTGACCGTGGCCGTGGCCGTGCCCACCGGCGGCGGCCGGCTCGGCCCGCTCCGGCTTCTCCACCACGAGGCTCTCGGTGGTGAGCAGCAGACCGGCGATCGAGGCGGCGTTGGTGACCGCGTTGCGGGTCACCTTCACCGGGTCGATGATGCCGGCCTTGACCAGGTCGCCGTACTCGCCGGTGGCGGCGTCGAGGCCGTGGCCCCACTGCATGTCGGCGACCTTCTGCGTCACGACGTAGCCGTCGTGGCCGGCGTTCTGCGCGATCCAGCGCAGCGGCTCGACCAGCGCCTTGCGCACGATCGAGACGCCGACCTTCTCCTCGCCGGTGAAGCCCAGGTCGTCGTCGAGCACGGGAAGGATCTGCACCAGGGCGGCGCCGCCGCCGGGCACGGTGCCCTCCTCGACCGCGGCCTTGGTCGCCGCGATGGCGTCCTCGATGCGGTGCTTGCGCTCCTTCATCTCGACCTCGGTCGCCGCACCCACCTTGATCACGGCGATGCCGCCGGAGAGCTTCGCCAGCCGCTCGGCCAGCTTCTCCCGGTCCCAGTCGGAGTCGGAGGCCTCGATCTCCTTGCGGATCTGGGAGACCCGGTCGTCGACGTCGGCCTTCTGGCCGCCGCCGTCGACGATCGTGGTGTTCTCCTTGTCGACCACGACGCGCCGGGCGCTGCCGAGCACCTCCAGGCCGACCTGGTCGAGCTTGTAGCCCAGCTCCGGAGCGACCAGCTCGGCGCCGGTGGAGATCGCGATGTCCTGGAGCATGGCCTTGCGCCGGTCGCCGAAGCCCGGGGCCTTGACCGCGCAGACCTTGAGGGTCTTGCGCAGCGAGTTGACCACCAGGGTGGAGAGCGCCTGACCGTCCACGTCCTCGGCGATGATCAGCAGCGGCTTGCTGTTCTGCAGGACCTTCTCCAGCAGCGGCAGCAGCTCCTCGATCGCCGAGATCTTCTGGGTGGTGACCAGGATGTACGCGTCCTCCAGGACGGACTCCTGACCCTCCAGGTCGGTGACGAAGTTCGGCGAGATGAAGCCCTTGTCGAACTGGAGACCCTCGGTCACGTCCAGCTCGGTGGTGAGCATCGAGCCCTCCTCGACGGTGATGACACCGTCGCGGCCGACCCGCTCCATCGCCTCGGCGATCAGCTCGCCGATGGTGGCGTCCTGCGCCGAGATCGTCGCCACGTTCGCGATCGACTTCTTGTCAGCGACCTCGACGGCGCGGCCGAGCAGCGCCTCGGAGATCTTGGTGGCCGCCGCGTCGATGCCCCGCTTGAGGCCGGCCGGGTTGGTCCCGGCGGTCACGTTGCGCAGGCCCTCACGGACCATCGCCTGCGCCAGCACGGTCGCGGTGGTGGTCCCGTCGCCGGCGACGTCGTTGGTCTTGGTCGCCACCTCCTTGACCAGCTGCGCGCCGAGGTTCTCGTAGGGGTTGGTGAGCTCGATCTCCTTGGCGATGGTCACACCATCGTTGGTGATCGTCGGCGCACCGAATTTCTTGTCCAGGACGACGTTGCGCCCGCGCGGGCCGAGGGTGACCTTGACCGCGTCTGCGAGGGCGTTGACACCGTGCTCCAGCAGGTGCCGGGCGTCGTCCGAGAAGCTCAGGATCTTCGCCATGTATGTCCCTTCGAAGCGAAGCTGCCCCGGCCCGGCGAGCCGGACCGGGGCAGCGACACTGATCGGTTGCTTACTTCTCGATGACCGCGAGGACGTCGCGGGCGGAGAGCACCAGGTACTCCTCGCCGGCGTACTTGACCTCGGTGCCGCCGTACTTCGAGTAGAGGACGGTGTCGCCGACCTGCACGTCAACCGGAACCCGGTTGCCGTTGTCGTCGACGCGCCCCGGGCCCACAGCGAGGACGGTGCCCTCCTGCGGCTTCTCCTTGGCGGTGTCGGGGATCACGATGCCCGACGCCGTGGTGGTCTCAGCCTCGTTCGCCTGGACCACGATGCGGTCCTCGAGCGGCTTGATCGCAACCTTGGTCGCGGTAGTCACGGGCATACCCTCCTGGGGTACTACTGGTTTCGTTGCCGGCCAGCGGGGCTGACCAGCGTCAATCTGCCTCATGCCACCGGGCGGGGCCGTCGTCGCGGGTGCCGGTCCGCCTGGCGTGCGCACCCGGGTCGCGAGACCCGGAAGCTGGCACCCTCAGGGTGAGAGTGCTAATCGCAGGTTATTCCGTGGCTAGCACTCCGTCAAGGAGAGTGCCAGCGCGTCGCGCCCCGCCAGCCGGTATTTCCGCCTCGGCCGGGAGAATGGTGGGGTGGATCTCGATCAGCTGGCGGCGCTGCGTACCCCCGAGGGGTCGGCCGCGCTCTCGGCGGCGGCCGAGCTGGCCGTCAGTGGATCACCGCCGG
>NZ_JBFAPG010000518.1:0-4270 GCF_040675595.1 Micromonospora sp. NPDC049580 | reverse complement strand
GGCGGCGATTCGCCGCCCCTGAAGTGTGTCCGGGGTCCGCACAGGCCGTCTCCAAGAGGGGACAGCGCGCGCACCCGCGCCTCCCTCCGCTCCCTCTCTTGAGCCCCTCTCCGCCTCCTTCTTCCTCTTCCTCCTCTTCCTTCTCGCTCCTGCCTTCCGGCTCACCTTCCTCCTCCTTTCGTCCTTTGCTCTGCTTCACCCCAGGCAACACGTTGCGTCCGATTACCGGACGGCAGGTGTTGCCTCCGCTGAAGCAGAGCAAAGGATGCGCCCACTGCCCCCGCAGCCGGCCCGCACGTTGACCCGCAGACGGACGGTGTCACGCACACGGACGGTGTCGTCGCACAGGCCACGTCGGGTGACGCGGAGCACCAGTCAGCCCTGACCGGCCTATCTACGCAACGAATCGCGGCCGCGCAGGCCTCACACGCAACGGATCTGCGGTCTGCGCAAGTTCTGGTGGTGGATCCTGCCGGTCGCGCCGCATACCGTTGAGCAACGGCGCCAGCCCGTGGGCCACGGTGGCCGGGCGCGCCCGACCCCTGGGAGCAGGACAATGACGATGGACGCCACCAGCCAGCGCCTGTTGATGTGCCGGCCGACGTACTTCGCCGTCGACTACGCGATCAACCCGTGGATGGACCCGAGCGCTCCGGTCGACGCCGCGCTGGCCGTCCGACAGTGGGAGCAGCTGCGCCAGACGTACCTTGACCTGGGCCACACCGTCGAGGAGATCACTCCGGTGCCCGGCCTGCCCGACATGGTCTTCGCCGCCAACGGCGGCACCGTGATCGACGGCAAGGCGATGGCCGTGCAGTTCCGCGACCCGCAGCGCGCCGACGAGGCGCCGGCCTACCGGGCCTGGTTCGAGGCCGCCGGCTTCGAGATGTACGACCCGAAGCACGTCAACGAGGGCGAAGGTGACGTCCTGCTGGCCGGTGACCACCTGCTCGCCGGCACCGGCTTCCGCACGGCGCACGCCTCGCACGCCCAGTTGCAGGAGGTCTTCGGCTACCCGGTGATCACCATGCAGCTCGTCGACCCGCGCTTCTACCACCTGGACACCGCGCTGACCGTGCTCGACGAGCGGACCGTGGCGTACCTGCCGGAGGCGTTCTCCCCCGGCAGCCAGGCCGTGCTGCGCCGGCTCTTCCCCGACGCGGTGCACGCCACCATGGCCGACGCCGAGGTGCTGGGCCTGAACGCGGTCAGCGACGGACGGCACGTCGTGCTGCCGGCGCAGGCCACCGACCTGGCCGCCAAGCTGCGCGACCGGGGCTACGAGACCATCGGTGTCGACCTGTCCGAGCTGCTCAAGGCCGGCGGCGGACCGAAGTGCTGCACGCTGCGACTCCGTCAGGGAAAGGCAAGCAAGTGATCGTGGATGACATCCTGCGTACGCCGGGAGCGGTCCGGGACGCCGAGCGCTGGACGGCGCACAACTACCACCCGCTGCCGGTGGTCATCTCGTCCGCCGAGGGCGCCTGGCTCACCGACGTGGACGGCAAGCGCTACCTGGACTGCCTGGCCGGCTACTCGGCGCTGAACTTCGGCCACCGGCACCCGCAGCTCATCGCCGCCGCGCACGCGCAACTGGATCGGCTGACGCTGACCAGCCGCGCGTTCATCCACGACCAGTTCGCCGACTTCTGCCGGGAACTGGCCGAGCTGTGCGGCAAGGACCTCGTGCTGCCGATGAACACCGGCGCGGAGGCGGTGGAGACCGGGATCAAGGTGGCCCGCAAGTGGGGCTACCAGGTCAAGGGCGTCACCCCGGGCCAGGCCAACATCGTGGTCGCCGAGGGCAACTTCCACGGCCGGACGACCACCATCGTGAGCTTCTCCACCGACGAGGACGCCCGCGCCGACTTCGGGCCGTACACCCCGGGCTTCACTGTCGTGCCGTACGGCGACCTGGAGGCGCTGACCGCCGCGATCGACGAGAACACCGTGGCCGTGCTGCTGGAGCCGATCCAGGGCGAGCAGGGCGTGGTGGTGCCGCCGGAGGGCTACCTGCCGGGCGTACGCCAGGTCTGCACCGAGCGGAACGTGCTCTTCATCGCCGACGAGATCCAGTCGGGTCTGGGGCGTACCGGCCGGACGTTCGCCTGTGACCACGAGGGCGTCGTGCCGGACATGTACCTGCTCGGCAAGGCGCTCGGCGGCGGCATCGTGCCCGTCTCCGCGGTGGCCGCGAACGCCGACGTGCTCGGCGTGCTCAAGCCCGGCCAGCACGGCTCCACCTTCGGCGGCAACCCCCTCGCGTGCGCGGTGGCGATCGAGGTCGTCCGGCTGCTGGCCACCGGCGAGTTCCAGCGCCGCTCGGCCGAGCTGGGCGAGCGGCTCCGGGCCGGCCTGGAAGGGCTGGTCGGCAAGGGCCTCGTCGAGGTACGCGTACGCGGCCTGTGGGCCGGTCTGGACATCGACCCGGCCCTGATGAGCGGCCGGGAGGCCTGCGAGCGCCTCGCCCAGCGCGGCATCCTCGCCAAGGACACCCACGGCTCCACCATTCGGCTCGCCCCACCCCTGGTCATCACCGAAGAAGAGATCGACCTCGCGGTGGCGCAGCTCGCGGAGGTACTGACCGCCTGACCCTCGCGTTGATCATGAAGTTGTTGCCCGCTGCCGCGGCGTGTCGTGGCAATAACTTCATGATCAACCGGGGTCGGCGGGGTGGGGCAGCGCTGGGCAAAAGGCGGGCGCCGGGAACCCCCGGCGCCCGCCCTTTTGTGTTAGGGGCGGGGTAGGCGCATGGCCATCGTGGGGGCCTCGGCCATCACCGAGGTGGGGGTGAACGGGGCGCCGGTTGGCAACTCCTCGGCGCGGCCGATCTGCACGCCGGGGTACAGCTCGATCATGTCGTTCTCGCCCAGCACCCGGGACTGCTGCGGGGCGAGGGGGATCCGGTCCGCCTCGTTCATCGACCCGGCCGGCCGGATGCCGGAGCCGTTGGTGCTGACGTCGGTCACGATGACCTCGCCGACCCGCAGCTCGAAACGGACGTGACCCCGGCTGATCCACCGCCGGGCCTCGTCGTTGAGCCACTGGCCGAGCATGATCCCGCCCTCCTGCTCGGGCGCTCGGCCGGCCACCACCGGCTGCTCCTCGCTCAGCACGAACCGCCGTCGCACCAGGCCACCCACGCGCACGGCCAACACCTCCGTACGCGGACGCGGGCCGCCGTCGCCGAGCCGCGCGCCGTGCCGCGGGCAGGTCGGCACGCCGTTGCGCAGCGAGGGCGGCGGCTGCGCGGCCGGGCTGCGGTCCGCTCCGCCGGCCAGGTCGGCGAACGCGCCACCCCCGCCACCGCCGCCGAACAACGCGCAGCCCGACTCGGGGCAGCGCCACTGCCGGGCCAGCAGCTTCGCCCCGGTCGGCGAACGCTTGCCGGCCACCGGGGCGTGCCCGCCGCCGACGTGCGCGATGAACACCGGCCCACCGGCGCCCGGCACCGGGGCGACCACCCGGCCGGGCTGCTCGACCAGCCACGGGAACCGCCCGCGCAGCCCGTCGAAGCGCACCCGGGTGAGCACCGGAAGGCCGAGCAGGTCGGCGACCTCCAGCATCCGGTCCCCCGGGTTGTCGAGCACCTCGACGAGCCCGTCGTCGGCCCAGCGGCGAACCACCATCCGCTCGTTGGAGGTCAGGTCGGCGTCGGAGAGCAGCGCCCGGTGCACCACGGCGTACACCTGGACGCTGTCCTCCTCCAGCTCGCGGGAGAGCGCGTCGATGACCATGCCGAGGCGCAGCAGGCTCGCCGGCCGGCCACCGTCGATGTCCTGGTAGCGGATGATCTCGGCCAGGTCGAGCACCGCGCGGGCCAGCGACGGGTCGGTGCAGACCCGCCCCTCGATGGCGTCCAGAACCTTGCTGATCTCGAATCTCATGCCGCACTCCGGACGATGTCGTCAATCCGCCGGGCCAGCTCGATGTCCCGGTGGGTGACCCCGCCGGCCGAGTGCGTGACACAGCGGAAGGTCAGGGTCCGCCATCGGATGTCGATGTCGGGATGGTGGTCGAGCTCCTCGGCCACCGCCGCCACCCGGTCCACGACCGCGATGGCGTCCGGGAAACTGCCGAGCTGAACGGTGCGGCCGATGCCGGTCGGGTCACCCGACCAGTCGGCCAACCCGCCCAGCTCTTTCCGCACCGCGTCCGCGGTGAGCAGGTCTGCCATGACCAGACCCTACCGGTGGCGCGTCCAGCGAGCCGTACGCGCCACCGCCAGTTGACGCACGCAGACGCCGGCGGGGCGGCATCGGGTGATGCC
>NZ_JBFAPG010000517.1:0-4271 GCF_040675595.1 Micromonospora sp. NPDC049580 | reverse complement strand
CCGGCGCGCGCCCCCCCGCCGCCCGCCCGCCCGGCGAGCGCCGCTACGGCGACCGCCCGACCGGCGACCGGCAGTACGGCGACCGGCCCACCGGCGAGCGGCGCTTCGGCGATCGTCCGACCAGCGACCGGCAGTACGGCGACCGACCGCAGGGTGAGCGCCGCTACGGCGACCGTCCGACGGGCGACCGTCCGACCGGCGACCGGCAGTACGGCGACCGGCCCACCGGCGAGCGGCGCTTCGGCGACCGGCCGCAGGCTGACCGGGGTGACCGGCCGGCCGGCGAGCGGCGTTTCGCCGACCGGGACACCCGGGGTGGTTACCGCTCCGAGGGTCGCGGTCGGGACGACCGGCCGCGCGACGACCGTCGCGGTTTCGGCGGCCGGCCGGCGGCGCGTACCCACTGATCCCACTGATCCACCGGAACGCCGTCGCGGAGCGCACGCTTCGCGGCGGCGTTCGCGCATGCCGTGGCCGATGTCGGTCCGGTCGCGTAACGTCCGGCTCATGGCGACCATGACGAAGTCGATCTTCTGGTCCCGGACGGACACCGCCGGCAGTGAGCAGGCTCTGTTCACCGACGGCGACGGGTTGGCGGCGCGGGGCACGCTGCTCGCCGTGGACCCGATTCCGTTCACCGCCCGCTACCGGCTGACCACGGCGCCCGACTGGAGCACCGCCCGCGTCGAGGTCGAGGCCGAGGGGTCGGGCTGGCTGCGCCGGGTGACGTTGGAGCGGGCCGCGTCCCGGTGGCGGGTGACCACGGCCGAGCAGGGCGACCTGGACGCGGCGCTGACCAGGGCCGGGCATCCCCGGTCCGGCCTGCCGGGCACCGACGACCCGGATCGCCTGGCCGAGGCGCTCGACGTCGACCTGAGCGGCTCGCCGCTGTTCAATGCCGTCCCGGTGCGCCGGCTCGGGCTGACCAGCGGGCCGGCCGACATGCCGCGCCGGATCACCGTCGCGTGGGTGCTGCTGCCCGGCCTGGAGGTGGTGCCGGCCGAGCAGATCTACACCGGGCTCGGGCCGGGTCGGGTCCGATTCGCCAGCGGCACCTTCACGGCGGACATCGACCTGGACGCCGACGGCTACGTGGTGCGCTACCCCGGCCTGGCGGAGCGCATCGACCCACGGTGACCGAGCCGATCCGACACGCCGACGCGCGAAGCCGGCCCCGCACCGGAGGCCGGAGCCCGCGAGACCTGCGGGCCGGGGACGCGCTGCTCAGGCGGGCCAGGCGCCGCTGGTCAGGAAGCGCTCGATGGTGGCGGCATGGGGCGCCAGATCGAGGCCCTGGGCGGCCACCCAGTCGTCGGAGTAGTACGTGTCGGCGTACCGGTCACCGGCGTCACAGATCAGGCTGACCACCGAGCCGGTCCGGCCCTCGGCGAGCATCTCGGCGATCACGCCGAACGCGCCCCACAGGTTGGTGCCGGTGGAGCCGCCCACCCGGCGGCCGAGCACCGCCGAGCCGGCGCGCATCGCGGCCAGCGAAGCGGCGTCCGGCACCTGGACCATCCGGTCCACGACCGACGGCAGGAAGGACGCCTCGACCGTGGGCCGACCGATCCCCTCGATGCGGGAGCCCCTGCCGGTGCGCACCGACCAGTCGGCGGCCAGCCAGGCCGGATAGAAGGCGGAGTTCTCCGGGTCGACGACGCAGAGCTTGGTGGCCAGGCGGCGGTAGCGGGCGTACCGGCCGATGGTGGCGCTGGTGCCCCCGGTGCCGGCGCCCACGACGACCCACGCCGGGATCGGGTGGCGTTCCAGCCCCAACTGCGCGTAGATCGACTCGGCGATGTTGTTGTTGCCCCGCCAGTCGGTGGCCCGCTCGGCGTACGTGAACTGGTCCATGAAGTGGCCGCCGGAGTCCTCGGCCAGCCAGCGGGCCTCGACCACGACGCCCGCCGGGTCGTCCACCAGATGGCAACGGCCGCCCTGGAACTCGATCTGCGTGATCTTCTCGGGCGAGGTGGAGGCGGGCATCACGGCGATGAACGGCAACCCGAGCATCCGGGCGAAGTACGCCTCGGAGACCGCCGTGGAGCCCGAGGACGCCTCGACGATCGTGGTGCGCGGCCCGATCCAGCCGTTGCAGAGGCCGTAGAGGAACAGCGAACGGGCCAGCCGGTGCTTCAGCGAGCCGGTCGGGTGTGACGATTCGTCCTTGAGGTAGAGGTCGATTCCCCAGTCCCGGGGCAGTGGGAACGGCAGCAGGTGGGTGTCGGCCGAGCGGTTCGCGTCCGCCTCGACGGCGGCGATCGCCTCGGTCACCCAGCTGCGGCTGGCCTCGTCGCACCGGTCGAGATGAGTCACGCGGGAAACCTAGCAAGCAGGCCAGCGGCGCTCAGCCGCGGTCCGGAGGCGTCGAGCGGCGTGACTGTCGGCGTTGCCCGGCCCGGCCGACGGCCTGGACGAGAGGGCTCAGTCCGACGGCGAGTCGGGGCAGGGCGTCCAGCAGCCGGACCTGGGCGCCTCGCCAGCGGGGCAGGCTGACCACCGGGCGGGGCCGGCGGGCCAGCCGGGCCGCCCGGGCGGCCACCCGCTGCGGGGTCAGCATCGACCCGGTGAACGAGGCCAGCGCGCCCGGGTCGTCCAGCCGGTCGTGCAGCATCGGGGTCCAGATGCCGTCCGGGCAGAGGCAGGAGACGTGCACCCGCCGGTACCCGGCCATCCGCAGGTCAGAGAGGGTGCCGAGGCTGAAGGCCAGCAGTGCGTGCTTGCTGGCGGCGTACACCGTCTCGCCAGGTGCGGCGATGAGCCCGGCCAGCGAGACGATGTTCAGGACGTGGCCGTGGCCCTGGTCGCGCATGACCGCCAGCGCGGCGAGTGTGCCGTTCATGGCACCGAGCGCGTTGACGTCGAGCACCCGGCGGCGGGTCGGCCCGTCGTGCTCCCAGGAGGGGCCGGTGACCAGGATGCCGGCGTTGTTGACCCAGAGGCCGAGGCCGCCTCGACTCGCGGCGGTCGCCGCGATCTCGGCGCACGCGGCCTCGTCGCGGACGTCCAGTGCGGCCGACCAGCCGCCGAACGGCACGGCGGCGGCCGCTGCCGCGTCCGGGTCGAGGTCGGTGAGCAGCACCGACCAGCCGTCGGCGTGCAGCGCGGCGGCGACGGCGCGGCCCAGGCCGCCGGCGGCCCCGGTCACCACGGCCGCGCCGCGTCCCGGCGAGGTCATCGGCGCACGCTACCGCCGCGCGCCGGACGACACCAGGGGTACGCGGCGCAGCAGGGTCAGGCGGGCGGCGGGCCGAGCGGCTGGGGGCGGTTCTCCCACTTGGTGGAGAGGGCGATGGCGGTGCGCGTCGAGGCGACCCCGGGGGTCCGGTTCAGCCGCACGATGAGCTGCTCCAGCTCGGCGATCGTGCCGACCCGGGCTTTGAGCAGGAACGACTCGACGCCGGCCATGAAGTAGCAGGATTCGATCTCGGGCAGCACCCGCAGCGACTCCAGCATGTCGTCGGAGTCCGCGCCGGAGTCCTCGACGATGCCGATGAGCGCCGTGACACCCAGGCCGATCGCCTCGGGTTCCACGTCCGCGCGGTAGCCCCGGACCACGCCACTGCTCTCCAGCTTGCCGACGCGTTCGTGCACGGCGGGGGCGGAGAGGCCCACCTGCCGGGCAAGCTCGGCGTACGAGAGGCGGGCGTTGCCCCGCAGCAGGTCGACGAGGCTCAGGTCGATGGCGTCCACGGAGAGTGACCTTAACGTGTTGGGCGTAACGCGACGCCTTCGGCATCCGTTGGTCAGAACAGTGAGTAACCGTTCATAAACTGACCGTCTAGGTAGGGGTTGCACCAGTACCATTTACTAACTTCCCAGTCAGTGCATTTTTCGCGTTTGGCGGACAGGCCAGGTCCCTGGTGCTGTAATTGCCATACGTCCCTCATGACGGCTCTGGGCTCGCACCAGCCGGGGGCAGTGTGTTCAGCCAGGGGCTTCGTCGACGCGAGGAGGGGGCTGTGGACACTGGAGATCGCCTGCTGACACCGGGTGAGGTCGCCGCGCTGTTTCGGGTGGACCCGAAAACTGTGACGAGATGGGCGGCGGCCGGCCGGATAGGAAGCATCCGGACTCCAGGCGGGCATCGCCGGTTTCGGGAATCCGAGGTGCGGGCCCTGCTTGAGGGGGAGGGCATGCTGGACGAGGTGGACGAGGTCGGAAAGCCACGCAACGTGGGTCCGGCTGCCTCCACCGGGCCGGGTCCGGCCAACGCCGGCATGTACTGAACTGGTGCGGACAACGTCAGGCGGACCGGACACCAGTCCGGT
>NZ_JBFAPG010000516.1:0-4278 GCF_040675595.1 Micromonospora sp. NPDC049580 | reverse complement strand
CCAGCACCTGGTCGATGGGATCCGTCGACTGCTCACCAACACGCACGGCAGGCCTCCCGCAGCTCGGCAGCGGTACGGCGGATTCACCGCACCGACATCCTCGGGCAGTGGTACGGCCGGCATCGGATGAAAGTTCAACCCCCGGCCCCCTAATCGTCCCCCTAACGGGCGCTCAGACGAGGTCGGCGTCGTGCACGAGCAGGGCCACCTGGACCCGGTTGTTGAGTTCCAGCCGGGCCAGCAGCCGGGAGACGTACGCCTTCACCGTCGCCACGCTCATGAACAACTCCCCCGCGATCTCCGCGTTGGTGCGGCCCCGCCCCAGCGCGACCGCCACCTGACGCTCCCGCTCGCTGAGCCCGCCGAGCAGCCGCAGCGCCCGCTCGCGACGCGGATCCGGACCGGCCAGACCCGGTGCGGCGGCGGTCACGTGGTCGATCAGCGTGCGGGTCACCGTCGGGGAGAGCGTCGCCTCCCCCGCGGCCACCCGGCGTACCGCGTGCACGATGTCCGCCGGAGGGGTGTCCTTGAGCAGGAAACCGGCCGCGCCGGCGCGCAGCGCCCGCAGCACCTGCTCGTCGGCGTCGAAGGTGGTCAGCACCAGCACCTCCGGCGGGTTCGGTCGCGCGCGGAGCGCCTCGGTGGCGGTGAGCCCGTCGACCCGGGGCATCCGGATGTCCATCAGGACCACGTCCGGGGCGTACGCGGCGATCGCCGCCGGAACCTCGCCGCCGTCGGCCGCCTCGCCCACCACCCGCAGGTCCGGCAGGCCGCCGAGGATCATCGAGAGCCCCGCCCGGACCAGCGCGTCGTCGTCCACGATCAGCACCCGCACCGGCGCGGTGGCCTCCCCGGCCCCGCCGGACGGCCCGGTCACGCCGGCCACGGCAGCCAGGCGGCCAACCGGAAGTCGCCAGCCTCGTCCCGCCCGTGCGCCAACCGGCCTCCGGCCAGGGTGACCCGCTCGGTGATGCCGACCAGCCCGGTGCCGGCGCCCGGCAGACCGCCGGCACCCGGCGGTTCAGCCCCGGCCGGCGTGCCCAGCGGCCACCGGTTGGAGATCGCCACGGTCAGCCCGGCGCCCGGACCACCGGCCACGTCCACGGTGACGGCCGCGCCGGCCGCGTGCTTGCGGGCGTTGGTCAGGCCCTCCTGCACGATCCGGTACGCGGCCCGCCCCAGCGCCGCCGGCACGGCCGCCGACGCGACGACGGTGTCGGTGACGTTCACCCGCATCCCGGCCGCGCGCGACTCCGCGATCAGGGCGGGCAGGTCGGCGAGGGTGGGCTGCGGCGGCTCGGGGGCGTCGCCGACGTTGCCGCCGTCGGCGCGGAGCACACCGATGACCTCCCGCAGGTCCTGCAGGGCGGCGTGGGCGCTGCCCCGGATCACCCCGGCGGCCCGGGCGACCTCGTCGGCCGGCGCGTCGGGGCGGAACTCCAACGCGCCCGCGTGCAGGCTCAGCAGCGAGATCCGGTGGGCCAGCACGTCGTGCATCTCCCGGGCGATGCGGGTGCGTTCGAGGTGCCGGGCCTGGGCGACCCGCAACTGCTGCTCGGCCTCGGCCCGCTCGGCCCGCTCCCGCAGCGACACGATCAACTGTCGCCGGGCCCGGACGAACATCCCCCAGGCCAGCACGGCGATCGTGATCACCGCACCCCACGCCACGGTGGCCCAGTACGGCCAGCTCGGGTCCGGGCGCGTCCAACTGAAGACCAGGTTGGTGACGAGGCCGGCACCGGTGAGCGCGATCGCGACGGCGGTGCGGCGGTGCACCACGACGGTGAAGTAGAAAATCAGCAGCGGGACGGCCGCGGCCAGCGAGAACGCGCTCAGCGGCAGGGTGGCCACCGCCAACCCGAGCGGCCACCGTCGCCGCACCCAGAGCAGCCCGCAGCAGGCCAGCCCGAGCAGCGCGTCCACGCCGACCATCCAGTCGTGCGGCAGCGGAATCGCCGTCTCCGGAGCGGGCGACAGGGCGTCCACGGTGGTGAACAGCACCCAGAGCAGCCCGGCCAGGAACGCGAGGCCGTCCACGACCCAGTCGCGGGTGGTGCGGCGCGGGTGTGCCCGGTCACGTTCGCCCGGCACGACCAGCTCCCCCGGCAGCAGCCAGGGGTGTTCCGGGACGGCGAGGCTGGTCACGCGCCCATGCTAGGCAGCAACGGGCACCGGCAGCCAGCTACCAAAGTATCGACCGGAGCGTCGACCAAGGTCGGTACGGCACCGACCGGCGGCCGCAGCGGATGGCCGGGTGGCGCGGGCACGCTCGTCGGCATGATCACCGTGGAGAACCTCACCAAGCGATACGGGCCACACCCGGCGGTGGACGACGTGTCGTTCCAGTGCGAACCGGGCACGGTCACGGGCTTCCTCGGCCCCAACGGCGCCGGCAAGTCGACCACCATGCGGATGATCTGCGGGCTCACCGCGCCGACGGCCGGCCGGGCCACCGTCTCCGGGCGCCCCTACCGCGACCTGCCCAACCCGGGGCGCGAGGTCGGGGTGCTGCTGGACGCCTCCGCCCAGCACGCCGGGCGCACCGGCCGCGAGGCGTTGACGCTGTCCGCGTACACCATGGGGTTGGACGGGCGCGAGGTCGCCGCGAAGCTCGACCTGGTCGGGTTGAACGCGGTGGCGGCGAAGCGTCGGGTACGGGCGTACTCGTTGGGCATGCGCCAGCGGCTCGGGCTGGCGCACGCGCTGCTCGGCGACCCCCGGGTGTTGATCCTCGACGAGCCGGCCAACGGCCTGGACCCGGAGGGGATCTTCTGGATGCGCGGCCTGCTGCGCGACTTCGCCGACCGGGGCGGCACCGTGCTGCTCTCCTCCCACCTGCTGCGCGAGGTGGAGGCGGTCGCGGACCGGCTGGTGGTGATCGGGGGCGGCCGGATCGTGGCCCAGGGCGACAAGAACGAACTGCTCGCCGGCGGCGGCACGCTCGTGCGGGCCCGCGACGGCGCGGCACTGCGCCGGGCACTGGGCGCGGCGGGTCTGAGCGCCACCGACGGCACCGACGGGCTGCTCGTGCAGGCCGACGCCGAGACGGTCGGCCAGGCCGCCGCCGACGCGGGCGTCGCCCTGGCCGAGCTGCGCCCCGCCGGCAGCGGTGGCCTCGAACAGCTCTTCCTCACCCTCACCGCCGGCGAGTCCACCAAGGAGGCCGTCCGATGACCACCACCATCGCACCCGCCGCCGGCGCCGTCGCGCCCCGGCAGCACCCGGCGGTACGCCGTCCGTCGCTGCTCCGGCTCACCGCCGTGGAGCTGCGCAAGCTCGTCGACACCCGGGCCGGCCGTTGGCTGCTGATCACCATCGGCCTGGTCACCGCCGTGATCGTCACGCTCCAGTTGATCTACGCCAAGGACGCCGACCAGACCTTCCTCGACTTCTTCGTCCCCTCGCTGCTGCCGGTGTCGGTGCTGCTGCCGGTGCTGGGCATCCTGTCGATCACCAGCGAGTGGTCGCAACGCACCGCCCTCACGACGTACGCCCTGGTGCCCCGCCGTGAGCGGGTGATCGGGGCGAAGCTGATCGCCGTGCTGCTCACCGCGCTCGCCTCGGTGCTGGCCAGCCTGGCCGTCGCCGCCGTCGGCACGCTCGTGGCGTCCGCCACCGGCGGCGCAGGCACCTGGCAGTTCGACTGGTCGCTGCTGCTGAACGCGGCGATCCTCCAGGTCGCCAGCGTGCTGATGGGTGCGGCCTTCGGTCTGTTGCTGCTCAATCCACCGCTGGCGATCGTCGGGTATCTGCTGCTGCCCACCCTGTGGGCGGTGCTCGGCGAGATGGTCCGGCCCCTGCGCGGCCCATCCGGCTGGCTGGACACCAACAAGACGATGGAACCGCTGTTCAGCAGCGACGCGCTCACCGGTGAGCAGTGGGGGCGGATGGCGGTGTCCCTGCTGGTCTGGATGGTCCTGCCACTGGCCGTCGGCCTGGTCCGGACGCTCCGCCGCGAGGTGTCCTGACCATGGACCTGGCCGGCTACCGTCCGCGCACCACGGTCAGCGGCGGGCCGCTGGAGCTGGCGGTCCTGTGGGGTGGTTTCCCGCTGCTCGGCGCGGGGGCCGGATGGCTCCTCGCGGCGACGACAGGCTGGCTCGCCCGGCTGCCCTGGGTGCCGTTCAGCGACCTCGTCGAGTGGCTGGACCGGCTGCCCGAGCCGCAGGCCACCGCCGGCACGATCGCCGTGGGCGCCCTGGCCGGCCTGGTCCTCGCCGGGATCGGCACCGCCGAACGGCTGATCGTCAGCGTCGACGCGGCGCAGGTCCGGCTGCG
>NZ_JBFAPG010000515.1:0-4281 GCF_040675595.1 Micromonospora sp. NPDC049580 | reverse complement strand
ACACGTTCGTCCAGTTCGTCGTGCCGCTGTTACCGCTGCGGTCGGCGCTCCAGGCGTTGGTGACGGTCGCGCCGGACGGCAGCGTGAGCGTCACGGTCCACCCGTTGAGGGCCGACGAGCCGGCGGTCACCCGTACGTTCGCCACGAAGCCGCCGTTCCACTGGTTCACCGTCACCGACGCCGAGCAGCCGGTCTGCCCCGGCGGCGGGGTCGTGGGCGGAGGCGTCGTGGGCGGAGGCGTCGTGGGCGGCGGGGTGGTGGGCGGAGGCGTCGTCGGCGGCGGAGTGGTGGGCGGCGGGGTCGTCGGGTTGGTACCGCTGTTCAGCGCCGCGAGCACGGCGTCGTACGCGGCCTTCTTCTGCCCGCTGCTGTTGAACAGCAGCGGCGTCTGCGAGGACCGCCACGAGTCGCTGTCGCGGATGCCCCACACGGTGATGCCGTTGCAGCGCGGCACCGCCAGGCAGTCCTCGACCACGGCGCGGTACGTGTTCGCCGGAGCGCCCTGGATGTCCAGCTCGGTGATCTGCACGTCCACGCCCAGCGCCGCGAAGCTCGACAGCGTGGTGCGGTAGTTGCTGGCGTACGGCGAGTCGTTGTTGAAGTGCGACTGGAAGCCCACGCAGTCGATCGGCACGCCACGGGACTTGAAGTCCCGCACCATGTTGTAGACGCCCTGGGTCTTTGCCCAGGTCCAGTTGTCGATGTTGTAGTCGTTGTAGCAGAGCTTCGCGCCCGGGTCCGCCGCTCGCGCGGCGCGGAACGCGGCCTCGATCCAGTCGTTGCCGGTGCGCTGCAGGTTCGAGTCTCGACGGCCACCGGAGTTGCCGTCGGCGAACGCCTCGTTCACCACGTCCCAGGAATAGATCTGTCCCCGGTAGTGGGTCGCCACCTGCGTCACGTGGTTGAGCATCGCGTTGCGCAGCGCGGTGCCCTCCATGCCCTGCATCCACCCCGGCTGCTGGCCGTGCCAGGCCAGGGTGTGACCGCGTACCTGCATTCCGTGGCTGCGTGCGTGGTTGACGATCGGATCCGCCTGGGTGTAGCGGAACTGACCCTGCTGCGGCTCGGTCGCGTCGATCTTCATCTCGTTCTCGGCCGTCACCATGTTGAACTCACGGTTCAGGATCGTGGTGTACGCGCTGTCCGAGAGCTTGTTCGCGGCCACCGCCGTACCGAAGTAGCGGCCCTTCTCCGCCGCGGACGCGCCCAGGGTGGTTCCGGCGGACGCGGGCGTCACCAGGACCAGCGCCATGCCGGCGGCGAGAGCGCCCGCGCCGCTCAGCGCGATCACGGCTCTCGATGCCGCCTTCCATCTCGTTCTGCTCATCGTGCGACTCCGTTTGTCGATGGTGGTGGGTGGTCAGGAGACCGCGCAGGTGGCCCCGTTGAGGGCGAACGACGACGGTTTGCCGGTGCCGCCCTGGTGGGTGGCCTGGAACCCGATCTCGACCGACGCGTTCGGGGCGATGGTGGCGTTGTAGGAGACGTTGCGGGCGGTGACCGCTCCGCTCGTCGGGGAGTAGGTGGCGTTCCAGCCGTTGGTGATGGTCTGGCCGCTGGGCAGCGTGAAGGTCAGCGCCCACCCGTTGACGGCGGCGGTTCCGGTGTTGGTGATGGTCACGCTCGCGGTGAGACCCGAGTTCCAGGCGTTGACCGTGTATCCGACGCGGCACGCGCCCGCACTCGGCGGCGGCGTGGTCGGCGGCGGAGTCGTCGGGGGCGGCGTGGTGGGTGGCGGCGTAGTCGGGGGCGGCGTGGTCGGGGGCGGAGTCGTCGGCGGCGGCGTCGTCGGTGGGGGCGTCGTCGGGGGCGGCGTCGTGCCGTCCAGGCCGAAGAAGCGGATCACCTGGGCGGCGTCGACCGGGATGTTGTGCGTGACGCCCTGCATGCTGATCGCCTCGACCGGTGCCATCGGGCCGCTGCTGCCGTACCGGGTGCGGGTGTACCCGGACTGCGGGGAGTCGGTGTACGTCGGGGTCTGGCTCAGACCGTGGACGTTCGTCCACTGCTTGATCTGCTCGCCGAAGTTCGGGTAGCGCAGCGTCTCGTCGCTGGTGCCGTGCCAGATCTGCATCCGCGGTCGCCGGCCGGTGTAGCCGGGGTACGCCCCGCGGACCAGGTCACCCCACTGCTGCGCGGTCTTGATGGACTGCCCGTTCGCGCACTCGCTGTTCCACTCCGAGGTGCCCCCGGTGGCGAAGCAGGCGAACGGCACCCCGGCGAACGACGCGCCCGCCGCGAACACGTCCGGGTAGTCGCCGAGCATGACGTTGGTCATCATCGCGCCCGAAGAGGTGCCGGTGGCGAAGACGCGGTCCGGGTCGGCGGAGTACCGCTGCTTCACGTAATCGATCATCGACACGAGCCCGACCGGGTCGCTGCCGCCACCTCGGCGCAGCGCCTGCGGCGAGGCCACGTCCCAGCACTTGCTGCTGCGCGTCGCCGACGGGTAGATGACAATGAATCCATACCGGTCGGCGAGGGACGCGTACTGCGTGCCGGAGTAGAAGGCGGGGCCCGTTCCGGTGCAGTAGTGCAGGGCGAGCAGGATTCCTGGCCGGGATGCGACCCGGTCCGGGACGTACAGATGCATCTGGAGGTTTGTGGGGTTGTTGCCGAAGCCGGTCACCTGGGTGAGCGTCGCGGCTGATGCGGGGGTGGCGAACGCCAGCGCGGCGGCGGCGACTGTCGCGACCGCCGTGAGGACGCCGAGCAGCCTTGTCTTCAGTGTCATGGTTCGCGATTCCTCGGGAGAATGGCGCATGGAAGGGGGTTAGTCGAGGACTGCCCTTCGCCCGACCGTGACCGCGGCTCGCGTGACCGATGTCAGCTTCGATCGAGCACACTCGATTGTCAAGGCTTCCGGAAACCTTTCGGGGCAAGGGATTGGGCGGTCACCTGCGCACGGGTGCGGGCCCGCCGAACCGTTCGGCGCCGGCCGCCGGCGGGATATTATCGGCACGTTCCCGGTAAGCAGAACGTCCTCGTGTGCACCCCCCTACGACCCCCGTAGGCACGAAGGAGATCGCGTGAAGATCGTCGATGCCCGGGTCATCGTGACCTGTCCGGGCCGCAACTTCGTCACCCTCAAGATCGTCACTGACGAGGGCGTCACCGGCGTCGGGGACGCCACCCTCAACGGCAGGGAGCTGGCCGTCGCGTCGTACCTGTCCGACCACGTGGCGCCGCTGCTGATCGGCCGGGACCCGGCGCGGATCGAGGACACCTGGCAGTACCTGTACCAGGGCGCGTACTGGCGGCGCGGACCGGTCACGATGAGCGCGATCGCCGCGGTTGACACCGCGCTGTGGGACATCAAGGGCAAGGTGGCGGGCCTGCCGGTCTAACAGCTGCTCGGCGGTCGGTCCCGCGAGGGCGTCACGGTGTACGGCCACGCCAACGGCGAGACCGTCGAGGAGGTCCTGGTCGAGGTCGCCCGCTACGTCGACCTCGGCTACCGGGCGGTCCGGGTGCAGTGCGGTGTGCCGGGCCTGCCCAAGACGTACGGGGTCAGCGCCGACAAGCTCTTCTACGAGCCGGCCGACGCGGCGCTGCCCAGCGAGGCCACCTGGTCGACGCCGCGCTACCTGACCCACGTGCCCACCGTGTTCGCCCGGGTCCGCGACGAGTTCGGCCCCACCCTGCGGTTGCTGCACGACGTGCACCACCGGCTCACGCCCATCGAGGCGGCTCGGCTCGGCCAGAGTCTGGAGCCCTACGCGCTGACCTGGATGGAGGATCCGGTCCCCGCCGACCTCCAGGAGGGCTTCCGGCTGATCCGGCAGCACACCACCACCCCGATCGCCGTGGGCGAGGTCTTCAACAGCGTCTTCGACGCGGCGCAGCTCATCCGGGAACAGCTCATCGACTACATCCGGGCCACGGTGGTGCACGCCGGCGGCATCACCCACCTGCGGCGCATCTTCGACCTCGCCGCGCTGCACCACGTCCGCAGCGGCTCACACGGCGCCACCGACCTGTCGCCCGTGTGCATGGCCGCCGCGCTCCAGCTCGACAGCTCGATCCCCAACTTCGGCCTGCAGGAATACATGCGGCACACCGCGCAGACCGACGAGGTGTTCCCGCACGGCTACCACTACGCCGACGGCTACCTGCATCCGGCCGAGACTCCGGGGCTGGGCGTCGACATCGACGAGGAGGCGGCGGCCCGCTACCCGTACGCGCCCGCGTACCTGCCGGTGAACCGGTTGGAGGACGGGACCGTACACCCCTGGTGAGCGCGACAGCGCCGGTGCTCCGGCCGGCCCGATCGGGCCGGCC
>NZ_JBFAPG010000514.1:0-4301 GCF_040675595.1 Micromonospora sp. NPDC049580 | reverse complement strand
CCGCCGCCTCGGGGCCACTGCGCACGGCTAGCGCGGGTCGAGCCGCGGTGGCCGTCACGATAGGTGCGGGGCCGCCGCCCGACCATGGCTCGCCTCGCCGCACGGCGCGTAATGCCAGCTCGACCTCCATGGGGTCGGGAACCAGGTTGGCCAGCCCCCACCGCACCGCGCTGGCGTCCGCCACGTCCCGCACCGCCGCCGCGACCGCGCCGTCGACCGGGTCACGCCAGCCGCGCAGGGTGCTCGCCATGTCGGCCACGAACGACCGGCCGGCCGCGGTCAGCTCGGCCGCGTCGGCGAGCTGCCGGACGGCGCGGATGGTCTGCTCCCGCCAGTACGCGTACTCGAACGCGGCGGCGGTCCCCTCGTGCCGCCGGCAGCGCCACACCTCGGCCACCCCCAGGTGCGCGTACGCGCCCTGCAGCAGCGCGCCGACCGGGCGCGGGTCCAGTCGCCAGGGCGCCCGGTAGCGGGCCGGCCCACCCGGGCGGTGAAGCGGAACCAGATCGAGCAGCGCGCCGAGTTTGGTGTGCTGCAACTCGTGCACGAGCAACAGCGCCAGGGTCCGCGCGTCGGTGGGCACGGAGAGCGCTATGGCGCCGAGCGCGTCCCTGCTGGTGGCGCTCACCGGGTTGCCCGAGGGCGGCGGTCGCAGCGGCACGAGTGTGCGCAGCAGCCCGGCCAGCGCGTCGGCGTGCGCCGGAAGGTGGGCACGCAGCCACTGCCCGGCCTCGGCGGTGAGCCGGTCCAGTCGGTCGGCCGACACGTCGTTCAGTCGGGGTGCCGAAGGCCGGTGGTAGCAGTCGCGCCACGGGTCCTGGTCGTCGACCAGCACCTCGACCGCGTCGAACGGCCTGGCCCTGCGTACCGGCAGCCAGCCGATCCCGCCGACGCCCGCGTCGAGCAGCCGGCCACCGCCGGCCTCGACCCGTACCCCGTCCGCGTCGCCGCTGGCGGCGTCGATCCGCAGCGTGCCCGCCTCGCCGGTGAGCCGCACCGGGCTGTCGAAGGGCAGGCCCGTCGCCGCGCCGACGGTGGGCAGCGGCAGCACACCGTCGGCCGGGCGGGGCAGCGTCAGGGTGAACGTCAGGCCGGCGCGGGTCGCCGCCGCCGCCGCGAGCGCGGCCAGGTAGGCGGGCCCGGCGGCGCCGTCCAGCGCGGCGCGGGCCCACCCGGTCACCGGTGGATGGGTCAGCACCGCGGCCACCGTTGCCCGGTCGGCGTGCTCGGCGCGGGTGAGCAGCTCCAGACTCTGCCGGACCAGTGGCTCGTCACGGCAGGCGCGGGCCGCGGCGACGGTCAGCAGCCGACGGCGACCGAGCTGCCCTCCCCGCAACACCGCGACCGTCGCGGCGTCGCCGTGGCCCCCGGCCAGCCCGGCGAGCTGCGCCGCCGACAGCGGGCCCGTCACGGGCGTGCCACCGGCGTCGGCACGCCCGCCCCGGCGACGCGGCGGCGCAGCGCGTCCAGGTCGGCGGTCACCACCGTCCGCACGTGCTGAATCAGCCGCAGCAGGTCGGCACAGTAGACGGACGGGTGGGCGAAGCCGGCGCCGTCGCGGAAGCGGTGCGCGTAAAGGCCGCCACCGCAGACGTCGACGACCGGGCAGGCCCGGCAGGCCGGCGCGAGCGCCGCGGTCCCGGTGGGACGCCCGGCCAGCGACGGGTGACGCAGCGCCTCGTCGAAGCTGTGCCGGAAGACGTCGAAGCCGGTCCGCATCGCCGACGCGGTGGTCGTCTTGAGCGTGTCGGTGCCCTCGATGGTGCCGTCGGTCTCGATCGTCATGACGTCCGGCTCGGCGGCGCCCAGCGCCTGGGTGCCGCTGCGTCCGCCCAGCAGCAGCGCGATCAGTGACTCGAACAGCCGGATGCCGGTACGCCGGGGCGTCTCGGCGTACCAGCGGTCGAAGACGGCGATCAGCCAGTCCGCGTACGGGGTGGCGGGGTCGTCGGGGTGGCGCCCGGGTGGGGGAGCGCTCCAGTTGCCGTGCGGCAGCAGCAGATCCAGCCGGGGCGGGTCGAACTCCCGCAGGCCCTCGTAGACGGTGATCGGGTCGTTGGCCAGGTCGACCGTGCAGAGCAGACCGGCGTAGCGGGCCCGGTGTTCGGGCCGGGCCAGCAGGCGCAGCGCGGCGGCCACCTCGGCGAAGCTGCCCCGGCCGTCGGCGTGGCGGCGGTGGCGGTCGTTGGCGGTGCGGTCGCCGTCCACGCTCACCCCGACGTCGATGCCGTGCGTGTGGCACAGGTCGAGCGCCGCCTCGTCGAGCAGGAGCCCGTTGGTCTGCATCGCCACGTCGAGTGCGACGCCGGAGGGCATCGCGGCGCGCAGCGTGCGTACCGTCCGGTCGAGCACGGCGGGGCCGGCGAGCAGCGGCTCCCCGCCGTGCAGCACTACCCGGACCCGGTCGGTGCCGTGCCGGGCCACGTGGGCGGCGAGCCGGTCGGCGACCCGGCTCACGGTGCCGGGGGCCATGACCCGTGGCCGGGCCCGCCAGCCCTGGTCGGCGTGCCGGTAGACGTAGCAGTAGTCGCAGGCCAGGTTGCACCGTGAGTGGACCTTCAGCACCACCTGGCGGATGCGGGGCGCGGCCACGGCAGGCCGGTGTCGGGTGGCCGACGGCGGGGCGTCGGCCGGCACGGTCAGAAGCTCGACTCGAACGCCGACACGTCGCCGGGCCGGCCCGGCTCACTCTCGGCGGCCAGCGTGCCCAGCACGTGGGCCAGGACGCCGTCACCGGCGCCGGCCAGCAGGTCCGCCAGAGGTACGTCGCCGAGCTGCACCAGAGCGGTGCCGACAGTGCGTCCGATGGGCGGCTGGTCGTGGTCAGCCACCGTGGACCGTCCTTCGGTCGAAGACCGGCACCTGCGTCACCGCTGCGCTCACTCCGCCTTTCTACACCATCGCACCCGGCCCCGGACGGCGCGACACCGCAGCCCGTACGCGCTGGCCACCGTGCCGTTACCTGGCGTACGACCGGGGCCGCCCGGCGCGGCGTCGCACACCCGCGGCCGGGACGGCCGATTTTTTCCGGCCGGCCTGTCGAGGTGGGCGGTAGTCGTTCGTATGGAGGATGAGAGGTCGGCGTCGCGCCGGCCGCCACGAGGAGGAACGATGACGCTCTACCTGCTCAGCATGCACCAGCCGCAGGGTGGGGTGCCGGAGCCGGAGTTCCTGGCACAGGTGATGCGCGAGGTCGGCGAGCTGCGCGACGAGCTGGCAGCCGCCGGGTCCTGGGTCTTCGGTCAGGGTCTGCACGGGCCGGAGACCGCCACGGTGCTGCGCGCCCGCGACGGTGACGTCCTGGTCACCGACGGACCGTTCGTGGAGGGCAAGGAGTACCTGGGCGGCGTCACCATCATCGACGTGCCGGACCTGGACGCCGCCCTGCACTGGGGTCGCCGCTACGCGCTGGCCACCACCCTGCCGATCGAGGTCCGCCCCTTCCGGCCCGGGGCCGGAGACTGACCGTGCCCGACGTGGAGGCGGTGTTCCGCGCCGAGTACGGCCGCGCGGTCGCCGTGCTGGTGCGCCTCCTCGGCGACATCGACCTCGCCGAGGAGGCCGTCCAGGACGCCTTCGCCATCGCGCTGCGTCGGTGGCCGGACAGCGGCCCGCCGCCCAGCCCGGCCGGTTGGATCATCACGACGGCCCGCCACCAGGCCATCGACCGGCTGCGCCGGGAGGCGACGCGCGCCGACCGGCACGCCCAGGCGGCCCTGCTGTACGCCGCCGACCCACCCGACGAGGAGGGGCCCGTGCGCGACGACCGGCTACGTCTGATCTTCACCTGCTGCCATCCGGCGCTCGCCCCGGCCACCCGCGTCGCGCTCACCCTGCGTCTGCTCGGCGGCCTGCGCACCGCCGAGATCGCCCGCGCGTTCCTGGTGCCGGAGGCGACGATGGCGCAGCGACTGGTCAGGGCCAAGTCGAAGATCCGCAACGCCCGCATCCCGTACCGGGTGCCGCGCGACGCAGACCTGCCCGACCGGCTGCACGCCGTGCTCGCCGTGCTGTACCTGATCTTCAACGAGGGGTACACGGCCAGCGCCGGCCCGCACCTGGTCCGTGCCGAGCTGTGCGTCGAGGCGATCCGGCTGGCCCGGCTGCTCGTCGAGCTGATGCCGGACGAACCGGAGGCGCTGGGCCTGCTCGCGTTGATGCTGCTCACCGAGTCCCGCCGGGGCGCGCGGACCACGGCGGACGGCGAGCTGGTGCCGCTCGGAGAACAGGACCGGGACCTGTGGGACCGCGCCCTGATCGCCGAGGGGCAGTCGCTGGTGCGTCGCTGCCTGCGCCGCGAG
>NZ_JBFAPG010000513.1:0-4307 GCF_040675595.1 Micromonospora sp. NPDC049580 | reverse complement strand
TTCCGAGGTACGCCGGCAGTCGCGCGAACGACGCCGGCTGCGGGTGGCCGTCCTGGCGCTGGTCAGCGTCGTGCTGCTCGGCGCGGTACCGCTCTTCTTCGGCGTCCGCACGCTGAGCCGGGACCCGGTCTTCGACAACCTGGACCAGCTCGCCGTGCCCGCGTGGGCCGCGACGAAGACGGTCGACGACGTCAGCGGCAGCCGCTGGTGCCTGCTCGACTGCCGGCTGCGCGAGCGCACCGTCACCTCGGAGAAGTCGCCGGAGGAGACGGCGAAGGTCTACGAGGACGCGCTGCGCCAGGACGGCTGGCGACCGTGGAAGGTGAGCCGCTGCCCGGAGCAGGAGACGAAGGGCAGCTACACGTGCTGGCGTCAGGACGAGCTGACCCTCGACCTGTGGGTACGGGCGCCGGCCTGCGTACCGCCGCCGGTCGACGGGGAGCCGGCGATCGTGCCGTCTCCGGAGCCGTCGGCCGCTGCGGGGGAGTGCACCGGCTCGTTGGTGTCGGTGAAGGTGCGCAACGCGATCGACGACGAGCGGACCAGGCCGCAGCCCAGCACCGATCCGTCACTGACCGGAGAGGACCCGTTCCCGACGGTCAGCGGAGATCCGCTGGGCGACGTGACACCCTCACCGTCCTGAGCCGCTCTCCATCACGGACGGTAGGGTCTGGGGCTGGCGGGCCCGCCCGTGCCCGGCGACCGGCGACGGCTCGGTGGGTTCGGTGGGCGCCAGGTTGTGCGTTCCGGGGACGTCGGGTCCGGCGGAAATCTGCTTGAGGAGGACACGCGTGGGCGACATTTTAGAGGTCGCGGCGCTGATCGCGGCGTGCGCGTTCGCGGTGCTGGTGCTCATCCTGACGCTGCCGATCCTGCGGCTGCGGCACACGGTGGACGCCACCACGCGCATGATCAACGACCTCAACGATCGGACGGCGCCGCTGCTCGGCGACGTGAACACCACGGTGAAGAACGTCAACGTCGCCCTGGAGCAGGTGCAGACCTCGCTCGACGGCGTGAACCTGCAGCTGGCGAAGGTCGACACGATGACCAGCCACGCCCAGAACGTCACCGCAAACGTCGCCAACCTCGCCACAGTGGTCTCCGCCGCGGCCGCGAACCCGCTGGTCAAGGTGGCCGCGTTCGGCTACGGCGTGCGCAAGGCCGCCGCCGGCCGCCGGCACGCCGAGACCGAGCGCGAGGTGCGCGACACCATCAAGCAGCAGCGGCGGGCCGCCCGGCGCGGCAACCGCTGACCGGCCGGGCCAGCAGGAGGTAGCAGGACATGAGGCGGTTGTTCTGGCTCGGCATCGGCGTGGCCGTCGGCGTGATCGTGGTCCGCAAGGCGACCCGGACCGCGCAGGCGTACACCCCGGCCGGCATCGCCAGCTCGTTGTCGGAATCCGCTGGCGGCCTGGTGGAATCGCTGCGTAGCTTCGTGGAGGACGTCCGGATCGGGATGGCCGAACGCGAGCAGGAGATCCACCAGGCGTTCGCCCAGGGTGAGGCGTTCGATGACCAGTTCGCCGAGCTGCGGGAGTCCCCGCGGATCGGCGATCGAGACATTTTTCCGGAGGAACACCAGCGATGAAGACGGCGGAGATCAAGCGGCGGTACCTCGCGCACTTCGAGGCGAACGGCCACGCCGTGGTGCCGTCCGCTCCGCTGCCCGCCATCAGCGACCCGAACCTGCTGTTCGTCAACGCCGGCATGGTGCAGTTCGTGCCCTACTTCCTGGGCCAGCAGACCCCGCCGTACCGGCGGGCGGTCAGCGTGCAGAAGTGCCTGCGCACCCCGGACATCGACGAGGTCGGCAAGACCAGCCGGCACGGCACGTTCTTCCAGATGAACGGCAACTTCTCCTTCGGTGACTACTTCAAGGCCGGCGCGATCCCGCTGGCGTGGGAGTTGTCCACGAAGCCGATCGCCGAGGGTGGTTACGGGCTGGATCCGGCGCGGATCTGGCCGACGATCTACCTCGACGACGACGAGGCGTACGAGATCTGGCGGTCGGTGGGTGTGCCGGCCGAGCGGATCGTCCGCCGGGGCAAGGCGGACAACTTCTGGTCGATGGGCATTCCCGGGCCGTGCGGTCCGTCGTCGGAGCTGTTCTACGACCGGGGCCCGGAGTACGGCCGCGAGGGCGGCCCGGCGGTCGACGAGGACCGCTACATGGAGTACTGGAACCTCGTGTTCATGCAGTTCGAGCGCGGTCCGGGCACCACCAAGGAGGACTACCCGATCCTGGGTGACCTGCCGGCGCAGAACATCGACACCGGCATGGGCCTGGAGCGGATGGCCTCGATCCTGCAGGGCGTCGACAACCTCTACGAGATCGACGAGGTCCGGCCGATCCTCGCCCGGGCGGCCGAGCTGACCGGCAAGCGTTACGGCGCGCACTCCGGGCACGTGGCCAGCGAGTCGCACCCGGACGACATCCGGCTGCGGGTGGTCGCCGACCACGTACGGACCGCGCTGATGCTGATCGGCGACGGCGTGACCCCGAGCAACGAGGGCCGTGGCTACGTGCTGCGCCGGATCATGCGCCGGGCGATCCGGTCGATCCGACTGCTCGGCTGGCAGGACCGGGCGCTGCCGGAGCTGCTGCCGGTCGCGCGGGACTGCATGGCGCCGTCGTACCCGGAGCTGGCGACCGACTTCGACCGGATCGCGCAGTACGCGTACGCCGAGGAGGAAGCCTTCCTGTCGACGCTGCGCGCCGGGACGACGATCCTGGACACCGCGATCGCCGAGACCCGCACGGCGGGCGGCACGGCGCTGTCCGGGGCGAAGGCGTTCCAGCTGCACGACACGTACGGCTTCCCGATCGACCTGACCCTGGAGATCGCGGCGGAGCAGGGCCTCACGGTCGACGACGAGGGCTTCCGCCGGCTGATGGCCGACCAGCGGACCCGGGCGAAGGCGGACGCGCAGGCCCGCAAGACGGGGCACACCGACGTGTCGGCGTACCGGTCGGTGCTCGACGCGGGTGGCCCGGTGACGTTCACCGGCTACAGCGAGGTGGCCCGCGAGTCGCGGGTGCGGGCGCTGCTGGGCTCCGACGGCCCGCGTCAGGCGGCGACCGAGGGTGAGACCGTCGAGTTGGTGCTCGACACGACCCCGTTCTACGCCGAGGGCGGTGGCCAGCAGCCCGACCACGGCATCATCACCGTCGGCGACGGTCAGGTCGAGGTGCTCGACGTGCAGCAGCCGGTGCCCGGCCTGATCGTGCACCGGGCCCGGGTCATCCGGGGTGAGGTGCACCCCGGCGACACCGGCTACGCCGAGATCGACACCACCCGGCGGCGGGCGATCTCCCGGTCGCACACGGCCACCCACCTGGTGCACCAGACCATGCGCAACTTCCTCGGCGAGTCGGCCACCCAGGCGGGTTCGCTGAACGCCCCGGGTCGGCTGCGGTTCGACTTCAACACCCCGACGGGTGTGTCGCCTACCGTTCTGCGCGACGTGGAGCAGCAGGTCAACGAGGTGCTCCTGGCCGACCTGGAGGTGCACGCCTTCATCACCTCGCTGGACGAGGCGCGGCGGATCGGCGCGATGGCGCTGTTCGGCGAGAAGTACGGCGAGGAGGTGCGGGTCGTCGAGGTCGGCGACTACGCCCGCGAGCTGTGCGGCGGCACGCACGTGGCCCGCTCGGCCCAGCTCGGTCTCGTGAAGATCCTCTCCGAGTCGTCCATCGGCTCCGGTGTCCGCCGGGTCGAGGCGCTGGTCGGCATGGACGCCTTCGGCTTCCTGGCCAAGGAGCACCTGCTGGTCTCCCGGCTGGCCGAGCTGTACCGGGTGCCCAACGACCAGGTCGCCGACCGGGTGGAGCAGACGGTGACCCAGCTGCGGGACGCGGAGAAGGAGCTGGAGAAGCTGCGCGCCCAGTTGGTGCTGGGTGGCGCGGCGGCGCTCGCGGCGCAGGCCAAGGATGTGCGCGGGGTGGCGTACGTGGGCACCGAGGCGCCGGAGGGCGCGGCCGGTAACGACGTACGGACCCTGGCGCAGGAGATTCGCGGCAAGATCGACCCGGCGCGGCCGGCGGTGGTCGCGGTGGCGGCCCGCGCGAACGGCAAGGCGTCGCTGGTGGTGGCGGTCAACGCGGCCGCCCGCAGTCGGGGTCTGGCCGCCTCGGACCTGGTGAAGGCGGCGTTCTCCGGGCGCGGCGGGGGTAGCCCCGACCTGGCCCAGGGCGGCGGCCTGCCGGCGGCCGAGGCGCCGAACCTGCTGCTCACCGTCGAGAAGGCGATCACCGAGGCGTGATGGACGGTCATGGTCGACCAGGGCGGACCGATCGGTCCGCC
>NZ_JBFAPG010000512.1:0-4314 GCF_040675595.1 Micromonospora sp. NPDC049580 | reverse complement strand
GAGCCACCGGATTCGCCGGTGGCTCAGGGTCTTCATCGGCGTGGGCGGGCGATGGCTCGGTCCCACTCTGCGACATTTCCTGGAGGTACGGTTCCGCGTGCTCGCCATCCGTCCGCTCGCCGAGCCCGACAGGCTCGACGTCCTCGTCCTGCCCGTCCGCCCCACCGATCCGGCGGCGGGAGGTGCGGCGGGAGGTGACGCCCCGGCGGAGCTGGCGCCCACCGCCGTGACGCCGCCGGACGGCACCGCCGAGGAGGCTGCCGCGCTGGTGCCGGTCGCCCGACTGAGCGGCCGGGCCGGCGAGATCCGTACCCACCTGCGTCCCGGGCGCAGCCCTGGTCGGCTGGTGCTGCTCGGTATCGGCGACGGCGGGGAGTCGTCCTGGCGGGCTGCCGGCGCTGCTCTGGCCCGCTCGGCGGCAGATGAGACGCAGATCACTATCGCGCTGCCGGCCGAGGTGACCCCCGACGCGGTCCGTGGGTTGACCGAGGGGCTGCTGCTCGCCTCGTACCGGTTCCGGCTGACCGACGCCGACGACCCGCCCGCGCTCGCCGGCGTCGATCTGCTGCTCGCCGACCCGACGGCGTACGAGAGCACCGTGGCCACGGCGCGGACCACCGCCGCGATGACCCGTCTCGCCCGCGATCTGACCAACACCCCCTCCTCGGTGAAGACCCCGCAGTGGTTCGCCGACCAGGTGGCCTCCGCCGCCGCCGACCTGCCGGACCTGCGCCTGACGGTGCGTGGCCCGGCCGAGCTGGCCGCAGAGGGCTTCGGTGGGATCCTCGCCGTGGGCGGCGGCTCGGCCAGTGGCCCCCGGTTGGTCGAGGTGGACTGGCATCCCGCGAACGCGCGCACCCACGTGGTGCTGATCGGCAAGGGCATCACCTTCGACACCGGCGGCATCTCGATCAAACCGGTGCCGGCGATGAAGCTGATGCGCAAGGACATGGCCGGCGCGGCGGCGGTCGTCGCCGCCACCCTCGGCGCGGCGGCGCTGCGCCTGCCGGTCCGCGTCACCACCCTGGCCCCGCTCGCCGAGAACATGGTCAGCGGCTCGGCGTTCCGCCCCGGCGATGTCATCCGGCACTACGGCGGGACGACCAGCGAGACGACCAACTCCGACGCCGAGGGCCGGCTGGTCCTCGCCGACGCCCTGGCGTACGCGGTGCGGCAGCTCAAGCCCGATCTGCTGATCGACCTGGCCACCCTCACCGGCGCCAACGCCGTGGCGCTGGGCAAGCGCACCGCGGCCCTCTACAGCGAGAACGACGAGCTCGCCGCCGACCTGCTGGCCGCGATCGGGGCGGCCGGCGAGGCGGCCTGGCGGATGCCGCTGCACACCGACTACGTCGAGTACCTGGGCAGCGAGATCGCCGATCTCTACAGCGCGCCCGCGCAGGGCGCCGGATCGGTGACGGCCGCGCTCTACCTGCGCGAGTTCACCGGCGACCTCCGGGATCGCTGGCTGCACCTGGACATGTCCGCCCCGTCCTGGGCGGATGGCGACCAGGCCGAGCTCACCCGCGGTGCGACCGGCTGGGGTGTCCGCTCCCTGCTGCGCTGGCTGGCCGGCGTCGACTGACCATCAGCACTTCACGGCGGCGAGCACCCCGTGCCCGACCGGGAGCAGCGCGGGAATCCAGTGCTCCGACTCCCGGACCGCCTTGATCGTTTCGCGGACCGTCACCGTCTCCGCGTCCCGGGCGGATGGGTCAGCGATCCGACCGTGCGCCAGCATGCCGTTGAGCGCGAGCACGCCGCCCGGGCGCAGCAACCGCAGCGCCGCTTCCACGCAGGCGTGGAATCCGGTCGCCTCGGCGTCGACGAAGACCAGGTCGTACGCCCCGTCGGCGAGCCGCGGCAGCACGTCCAGGGCACGACCGGTGATGATCCGGGTACGGCCGGCGGCGAAGCCCGCCTCGGTGAAGATCCGCCGGGCGATCCGCTGGTGCTCCACCTCCACGTCGATGGTGGTGAGCACGCCGTCGGCGCGCATGCCCCGCAGCAGCCAGACACCGCTCACGCCCGTGCCGGTGCCGATCTCCACCACCGCGCGGGCGTTGCCGGCCGCGGCCAGCAGCCGCAGCGCCGCCCCCGCTCCGGGGGTGACCGCGACGAGGCCCACCTCGTGGGCCAGGCTGCGGGCGGTCCGTAGGACGAGATCCTCGGTCACGTACGACTCGGCGAACTGCTGAGCCTGGGTCGTCGAACTGCCGGAACCGGCGACCGTGGCGATGGGGCACCTCCGGGCGGTGCGTGGTGCGGGGGCGGGTTGGCACTGTGAGCGTAGAGGCGACCGGCGGGAGGCGCAGCCGCGCCTCCGTCCCCTCGCGATCGCCGGAGGCAACCGCTGACTCCACCGCGCGCATCCGTGCAATCCTGGAAGCGGTATTCCGTCAGCCTCGACCGCGCCGAACCGTGGCCGGGCGGCGCCGCGCGGGATCCGGGGACGGACTGGGAGGCACCGACGTGACCGACGGCTGGGATTGGCGCCGGGGCGGTGAGACTCCGGCTCCGGCGAGCCCGCCCGGGGCAGGGGCCCCACCGGCGGGGCCGCCGACCACGCCGGGGAGCGACACCGCGCCTGCGGCTGCGGCCGGTGCGTCGCCCTGGTGGTCCGACGCGCTCGGCGACCCGTGGCGCGACCCGGCGGCGCCCGCCGCGGTGGTGGTGCCCGGGGTGGTGGCGGCCGGCACCGAGCCCGAGCCGGTCACCGACCCGGACGCGCCGGGTCGACCGACGCTGCGTCACCTGCTGCTCATTCCGGTGATCACCGCGCTGCTGGCGGGCACCCTCGGTGGCGCGCTGGGCTACGCGTTCGCGGTGCGTGGTGGCGCCGCCGGCACGGTGCTCGGCGCGCAGGCCGCGGAGCCGCCGGTGCTGGCCCAGCGCAAGCCGGAGTCACTGGCCGGAGTCGCCGAACGTGTCCTGCCCAGCGTGGTCACCGTCCGGGTGAGCAGCCTGGGCGGGACCAGCGAGGGCTCCGGCTTCATCGCCAGCGCCGACGGTCACGTGATCACCAACGACCACGTGGTGGCCGGCAGCAACGGCAAGGCTTCGGTGATCTTCAACGACGGCACCTCCGCTCCGGCGACCGTCGTCGGTCAGGACCCGGAGTCCGACATCGCGGTGATCAAGGTGAACCGGACGGGGCTGCGACCGGTGGAGTTCGGCGACTCCGACGCGCTGGCCGTCGGCGACCCGGTGCTCGCCATCGGCTCACCCCTGTCGCTGGCCAACACGGTCACCGCCGGCATCGTGAGCGCCCTGGACCGGACGATGCAGGCCGGCGAGCCGGGTGGCCCGGTGCGCTACTACGCGGCCATCCAGACCGACGCCGCGGTCAACCACGGCAACTCCGGCGGCCCACTGGTCGACGGCGCCGGGCGGGTGGTCGGGGTCAACTCCACCATCAAGTCGCTGGTGGCCGAGGGGCAGGAGGCCGGCAACATCGGGCTCGCCTTCGCCATCCCGATCAACCAGGCCAAGCGGGTCACCCAGGACATCATCGGCACCGGCAAGGCCCGGCGTACGGTCATCGGCGCCCAGGTCGGCGGCCCGGGCGCGGGTGCCAACGGCGGCGTACGGCTGGCCGCCGTGGAGCCCTCCGGGCCGGCGGCCGGGGCGGGGCTGAAGGTCGGCGACGTGATCCTGAAGCTCAACGGCCGGCCGATGACCGAGCCGACCGACCTGATCGCCCTGGTCCGCAAGTTCGCTCCGGGTTCGGTGGTGACCGTCGAGTTCCGGCGGGGGGCCGCTCGGCAGAACACGTCGGTGACCCTCGCCGCGGATGCCAAGTGAACAGCGGGTCACCCCCTGCCGGAAAACCGTCCGACGTGCGTAGTCTTGCTGCTGACGCCGAGAGGAGGCCCGCGGGATGTTCGAGAACCTGAACATGTGGGAAGTCGGGGCGCTGCTGCTCCTGGCGCTGTTGATCTTTGGTGACCGGCTGCCTGCCGTGATCAACGACGGCCTGCGGATGGTGCGCAATCTGCGCAACATGGCCCGCAACGCCACCGGCGACCTCAGTCGCGAGCTGGGCACCGACATCCAGCTCGAGGATCTGCACCCGAAGGCCTTCATCCGCAAGCACCTCCTCAGCGAGGAGGACGAGGCGGCGATCCGCAAGCCCATGCAGGGCGTCTACGACAACCTGCGCGCGGACGTCAGCGGCGTGCACAACGAGCTGAAGGACGTGGCCAACGCCGCGGACCCGCGGTCGAACGGTTCCCGGTCCGGCACGGCCACCGGCGCCTCGCCGGCACCGGCTCCGCGGGCCAGCTACGACGACGCCACCTGAGCGGGTACGGC
>NZ_JBFAPG010000511.1:0-4321 GCF_040675595.1 Micromonospora sp. NPDC049580 | reverse complement strand
ACACCCGGCCGCGCGGGCGCACGCTGCCCAGGTCAGCGCCCTGCTGGCGGCCGACGACGAGGCGTTGCCGGCGTGGCGGGCGGCGGTGCAGGCGTGGCGCACCGACGGGCAGCCGTACCCGCTCGGCCGGGCGTTGCTGGCGCTGGCCGAGGCCGCCGCCGCCGCCGCGGGCGAGCGCGACGAGGTGTCGGCGGCGGTCACCGAGGCGGCCCAGATCGCCCGGCGGCTGGGCGCGACGCCGCTGGCCGAGACGGCCGCCACCCTGGCGCGGCGGGTCGGCCTGCGGGGGACGGGCAACGGCGGGGCCGGGGCCGATCTGCTGACGTCCCGGGAACGGGAGGTGCTGCGGCTGGTCGCCGAGGGGCACAGCAACAGCCGGATCGCCGAGCGGTTGTTCATCTCCCCGAAGACGGCAAGCGTGCACGTCTCCCGGATCATCGCCAAGCTCGACGTGACCAACCGCGGGGAGGCCGCCGCGCTGGCCCGCCGTCTCGGCCTGCTCGCCGAGCCCGCCGAGCCCCGCTGAGGGCGCCGCGGTCTCCTCAGCCGCGCGGCAGGTAGATCCGCCAGCCGTCGAGGGTGACCAGGTCGAGGTCGCCCGGGTCGGTGCCGAGCCGCTCGTCGAGCCGGGCCGCCAGCGGCGAGCCGGTCGGCGCGACCCAGGCCGGCGCCGCCGCGCGCTCCACCTCCCGGCGGTACGCGGGGTAGCGGTCGAAGCCGGGGCGCAGGGTGTCGTCGACGACCGCGCAGACGACGTCCTCGGCGCTCGCGAAGGTGAGGCGGTTGCAGGTCCAGTAGCCGGCGCGGACGTGTCGTACGCCAAGGTGGCGCAGCGTGGCCACCAGCTCGGCGTGCCGGGCCTCGGCGGCCCGGGTCGCCGGGGCCGTCAGCGCCGCCTGACCGGTGGCGTAGGCGGCGGTGAGCAGCGTGGCAACGAGGACGACAAGCGCCGCCGGCCGGGCCGCCGTCCACCCGGGGCCAGGCCGGGCCAGCGTCCAGACCGGCCAGAGCAGCGCCGGCACGGAGATGAGCAGGGTGGACAGGTAGCGCGCACTCTCCGCCGGAGTGAGGCCGGAGGAACTGCTCAGGGTGTACGCGCCGAGGGTGGCCACCGCGGCCAGCACGAGAGCCAGCCGCATGGCCGCCGCGACCCGGGGCGCCGAACCGTCCGTACCAGGTGAGCCGTCCGCACCGCCCGAGCCGGGTGGGCGGTGCAACGTCCGCCAGGCCGTGCCGGCGGCGACGACCAGCAGCACCGGCAGCGCGTACGCCCACCACAGTTGCCAGGTGGCGCAGGATCCGGGGCCGCAGAACCCCATGCCGAGCGGCGGCCCGAGCAGCAGCCCGCCGTGCAGCCGGTCCGCCCAGCTCGCGGTGGCGTCCGCCCCGCCGGCGGCGAGCACCGCGTGCAGCGGGTTGCGGCCGGTCAGCAGGCTGTGCCCCAGCAGCGGGGCAGCCCCCAGCACGGCCGCCGCCCCGAGCAGCGCTCCGGCCCGCCCGCGCAGCTCCCGGTGGCGGAACCCGACAAGCACCGCCCCGGTCGCCACGACGTACGGCAGCACCAGCGGGTCGACCCAGAGCATCAGCCCGGCCAGGAACCCCCAGACCGCCCAGCGGACGAGTCGCCACCCCGGCCGGCCGGCGGCCAGGTCGACGGCGAGCAGGGCGAGCGCCACCCCGGCCGCGTTCATCTCGGGGTAGCCGCCGCCGGCGATCAACTGGTTCTTGACCACCCGGTCGGCGCCGAGCGCCAGCAGCGCCACCCCCAGCAGGGCGAACCAGCGGTCCCCGGTCAGCCGCAGCGTCAGCCGCCAGGTCAGCAGCAGGAACAGCGCGTACAGCAGCAGGGTGGGCAGCCGCAGGCCGAACAGGGACGGGCCGGCCAGGGCGAAAACCGGCGCGGCCAGGTACGCCTCCAGCGTGCCCATGTACTGCTGACCGTAGAACCAGACCGGGAAACCCTCGCCCCGGGCGATGTGCAGCGCGGCCAGCCCCATGGTGGCCTCGTCGCTGTTCGTCGGGGGAGTGGCGTGGCCCAGCAACCAGAGCCGGTAGCCGACCCCGGCGAGCACTGTCAGGGCGGTGAGCCAGCCGACCAGGCCGAGGCGCGAACCGGGCCGCGGACGCGGTCGACCCGCGTCGCGCGGCTGTTCGCGTACCCCGGCGGTCATCGCACGATCATGACACCCGGACGCCGCACGGCCCGTGCGGCGCTGTCGGCGGGTCAGCCGGCGGTGGCGACCGGGGTGGCGGCGCGGGCGTCGAGCGCCTGCTTGTAGAGCCGGCCGGCCCGGTACGACGAGCGCACCAGCGGCCCGCTCATCACCCCGGCGAAGCCGATCTCCTCGGCCTCCTCGCGCAGCTCCACGAACTCCTCCGGCTTGACCCAGCGGGTCACCGGGTGGTGCCGGGGGGAGGGGCGCAGGTACTGCGTGATGGTGATCAGCTCGCAGCCCGCCTCGTGCAGGTCGCGCAGCGCCTGGGAGATCTCGGCCCGCTCCTCGCCCATGCCCAGGATGAGGTTGCTCTTGGTGACCAGGCCGTCGGCGCGGGCCTGCCGGATCACGTCCAGCGAGCGGTCGTAGCGGAACGCCGGCCGGATGCGCTTGAAGATGCGCGGCACGGTCTCCACGTTGTGGGCCAGCACCTCGGGCCGGGAGCCGAAGACCTCGGCCAGCTGCTCGGGCACGGCGTTGAAGTCGGGGATGAGCAGTTCGACGCCGCAGCCGGGCTGCAGGGCGTGGATCTGCCGGACGGTCTCGGCGTACAGCCAGGCGCCGCCGTCGGGCAGGTCGTCGCGGGCGACGCCGGTGATGGTGGCGTACCGCAGGCCCATCGAGACGACCGACTCGGCGACCCGGCGCGGCTCGTCGGCGTCGAACTCGGCCGGCTTGCCGGTGTCGATCTGGCAGAAGTCGCAGCGCCGCGTGCACTGGTCGCCGCCGATGAGGAAGGTGGCCTCCCGGTCTTCCCAACACTCGTAGATGTTGGGGCAGCCGGCCTCCTGGCAGACGGTGTGCAGCCCCTCGCGCGAGACGAGCCCGCGCAGCTGGGTGTACTCCGGGCCCATCTTGGCCTTGACCTTGATCCATGGCGGTTTGCGCTCGATCGGCGTCTCGGCGTTGCGCGCCTCGATCCGCAGCAGGCGACGCCCCTCGGGGGCGGCCGTTGCGGTACGCGCTGCCTGGCCGGTCGTCGGCGCGGAGTGCTCGATCGTCACGAAAACGAGCCTACGCCGGATGGCGGGCGTCTATGTGCGTCAGGCGACCGGCGTCACGCCCCGAACCTTGTGACGCGTGACACCGGCAAGCCGAAAATTGGCGTCACACGCGCAGGGTCTGGGTGCTGCCGGCCCGTGCGCCACGGACCTGTCAACACTCGGCGAGCCGGTCGCGTAGCCGGGCCGAATGCGGGCCGTTGAGGTCCAGTGCGAGCGCCGCCCGGTACGCCGTGGCGGCCTCGTCGGCTCGGCCGAGGCGGTGCAGCAACTCGCCGCGGGTGGCGTGGAACCACGGGTAGCCGTCCAGCCCGACGATCGCTTCCACCAGAGCCAGCCCGGCGGCCGGGCCGTCCCGCTCGCCGACGGCGGCCGCCCGGTTCAGCCGCACCACAGGTGTGTCGTGCACGGTGAGCAGCACGTCGTACCAGGAGATCACCGCGTCCCAGGGCGTCTGGTCGTAGGACGGGGCGAGGGCGTGGCAGGCGGCGATGGCGGCCTGGACGACGTACCGGTCGGGATTGTCCGGGGTGCGGCGCAGCGCCTGACCGACCAGCGCGACGCCGGTGGTGATCGCCGCCCGGTCCCAGTGCGAGCGGTCCTGCTCGGCCAGGAGCAGCGGCCGGCCGCCGTCGTCGACCCGGGCCAGCCGCCGGGAGTCCTGCAACAGGAGCAGGGCCAGCAGGCCGAGCACGGTCGGCTCGTCCGGCATCAGCTCGACCAGCAGCCGCGCCAACCGGAGACCCTCGTCCGCCAGCCCGACCCGGATCAGGTCGTCGCCGGCACCGGCCGTGTAACCCTCGTTGAAGATCAGGTAGACGGTGGCGGCGACGCCGGCAAGCCGGCCCGGCAGTTCCTCGGCCGTCGGGACACGGTAGGGGATGCCCGCCCGGGTGATCTTCTGTTTTGCCCGGGTGAGCCGCTTGGCCATGGTTGCCTCGGGCACCACCAGGGCGCGGGCCACCTCGGCGGTGGCCAGCCCGCCGAGGGTGCGCAGCGCCAGGGCCACCTGCGCGTCCAGGGACAGCGCCGGATGGCAGCAGGTGAAGATCAGCCGGAGCAGGTCGTCCCGGACGACCTCGGGCGAGTCCGGTGCGGGATCGA
>NZ_JBFAPG010000510.1:0-4387 GCF_040675595.1 Micromonospora sp. NPDC049580 | reverse complement strand
TTTGCGTCAGGAAAGTCGTCGATCCTGACGCAAACCTCTTGATCACCAGAGGGGTGGGTGGGGGTCAGCCCTTGATGTACGGCTTGCCGTCGGCGGCGGGTGCCCGGACCCGGCCGACCAGGCCGGCGACCGCCAGGATCGTCGCCAGGTAGGGCAGCATGGCCAGGAACTGGCTCGGGATCACACTGTTGATGGCACCGAGATAGGTGGCGAGCTGGTCGGCGAAGCCGAAGAAGAGCGCGGCGAGCAGCGCCCCGGTCGGGTTCCACCGACCGAAGATCAGCGCGGCCAGCGCGATGAAGCCCTTGCCGCCGATCATGTTCTTGGTGAACGAGTAGAGCGCCAGCGTGTACGACGCGCCACCGATACCGGCGACCACACCGGCCAGCAGCACGTTGCGGTAGCGCAACCGGAGCACCTTGACGCCCAGCGTGTCGGCGGCGATCGGGTGCTCGCCCACCGACCGGGTCCGCAGCCCCCACCGGGTACGGAAGAGCCCGATGTGGATCACCAGCACCAGCAGCAGGCCGACGTAGAGGAAGATGTTGCCGCGGAACAGCGCCGGCCCGAGCACCGGGATGTCCTTGAGCAGGGGGATCTCCCAGTTGCTGAAGCGCGGCGCGCTGTTGTACTTCTCCGCGTCGGTCTGCATCAGCCGCTCGTAGAGGAAGCCGGTGACGCCGACCGCGAGCAGGTTCAGCACGATACCCATGACGACCTGGTCCACCAGGTAGCGGATGGCGAAGACGGCCAGCAGCAGCGAGATGAACGCGCCACCGATGGCGGCGGCGACCAGACCCACCCAGACGCTGCCGGAGATGCTGCCGAACAGCGCGCCGCTGAACGCGCCCATCAGCAACTGCCCCTCGATGGCCACGTTGACCACGCCGGACCGTTCGCAGAGCACGCCGGCGAGCGCACCGAAGATCAGCGGCAGGGCCAGGATGAACGTGCCCCGGATGATGTTGACCAGCGGCATGAAGTTCTGCCCGGCGGGCGCGGCGGAGACCTGCCAGCAGAGGAAGGAGAGCACGAAGGCGACCAGCCCGACGCCGAGCACCGGCAGGAACCAGCGCTTCGGCACGCCGGCGAGCAGGGCCGCGCCGGCGGCGATCGCGATGATCCCGAACAGGATCGCGCCGATCGTGCCGTTGATCTCCAGCGCGGCACCGGCCGCGTCGTCGCTCAACGTGAACCGGGCCTCCTGGTCGGTGGCGAGCGCCCCGAACAGCACCGCCGCCAGCAGACCGAGCGCCGTCAGCGTGAGGCCGACCTTGCGGGTACGGGTCCAGAAACCCTCGTCGACGCCGACCGCGACGTCGGGGACAGCCATGGTGGACATGCGTTACCAGCCCTTCGCCAGGCTCGTCTGCAACCGGGCGGCCCGTGCGGCCCGGAGCTGGAAGATCGCCTTTACCAGGGCGGGTGCGGCGATGAAGATGACGATCAGTGCCTGGAGCACGGTCACCAGCTCCAGCGAGATGCCGGAGTACGACTGCATCCGGTTGCCGCCGGCCTGGAGCGCACCGAACAGCAGCGCGGCGAGCAACACCCCCCACGGCTTCACCCGGCCGAGCAGCGCCACCAGGATGCCGTCGAAGCCGATCTGCGCCACCACCAGCGGCGTCAGCGCGCTGGCGGTCGAACCGAGCACCATGTTCGAGCCGCCGAGACCGGCCAGGACCCCGGAGAAGACCATGATCAGGATGTACGTCCGGGTGACGCTGATGCCGGCCGTCCGCGCGGCGTCCGGGTTGGCGCCGACCGCGCGCAGCTCGAAGCCGAGCGTCGACCGGTTGAGCAACCAGGCGACCGCCCAGGTGGCCAGCACGGCGAGCAGGATGCCGGCGTGCACCCGCAGGTTGTCGCCGAGCAGGCGCGGCAGCTGGGCGGAGGTGTCCACCGCCTTGCTGATCGCGTCGGTCCGGGTCGGGTCCTGCACGCCGTTCTGCACGATGAGCCAGGTCAGGAAGTACGTGGCGACGTAGTTGAGCATGATCGTGTTGATCACCTCGTGCGCCCCGGCGCGGGCCTTGAGGATGCCCGGGATGAAGCCCCAGATCGCCCCGCCCAGCGCGCCGGCAAGCACCGCCACCAGCAGGTGCAGGCCGGGCGGCAGCGGCAGCAGGAAGCCGGCCAGCGCGGCCAGGATCACGCCGATGGTGGCCTGACCCTGCGCGCCGATGTTGAACAGGCCGCCACGGAAGGCCAGCGCCACCGCCAGGCCGGTGAAGACCAGCGGCGCGGCGTACGTCAGCGTCTCGGAGATCGGCGCGAGCACGGCCTGCCAGCCGTTGCTGCCGTTCACCCAGCCGGAGAACGCCTCGGGGTCGAAGATCGAGCCCTTGAACAGGTTCGCGTACGCCTCGCTCACCAGCGTCCAACTCGAGTTGAGCGCGTCGGCCGGACGGGCGGTGATGTAGGTGTAGGTGTGCAGCACGTCCGGGTCAGAGACGATCATCAACACCGCGCCGACGACGATCGCCAGCACCAGCGACAACAGGGTCACCGTGAAGGTGTTGGCCGCCCAGAGGTTGTCCAGGAAGAGCCGGCCCAGGGACGGCTTCGGCTCCGGCGTCTTCTCCGTCGTGGTCGTGCCGGCCCGCTCGGTGTTGCCGAGCGCGTTCTGCGCCGCCTGCGACTCGCTCGCCGGCTCCTTGTCCGGAGAGCCCGACTGCGGATTGGGGTTGGTGGTCATGCCTCGTCCTCGCTCGCGGGGCCGTCGGCGCGCGCCGGACCCCCGTCGGCCGTGCCGGCCGCGTCCGGGTGGATGCCGGCCATCAACAGACCGATCTCCTCACGCGGGGTGTCCGGGCCGACGATGCCGATGATCCGTCCGCGGTACATCACCGCGATCCGGTCGGCCAGCCCGACCACCTCGTCAAGCTCGCTGGACACCACCATGACGGCGGTGCCGACGTCCCGCTCGTGGATGATCTGGCTGTGGATGAACTCGATCGACCCGACGTCCACGCCACGGGTGGGTTGGGCGGCGATGAAGAGCTTCAGCGGCCGGGACAGCTCCCGCGCCACGATCACCTTCTGCTGGTTGCCGCCGGACAGGGTGCCCACCGCCGCGTCCGCCGATGAGGTACGGACGTCGAACTGCTCGATCCGCTCCCGCGCCGACGACGCGATGGCGTCCGGCTTGAGGGCGAGCCCGGCACCGAACGGCGGCCGGTCGTAGATGTCCAGCACCAGGTTCTCGGCGACGCTGAACTCCTTGACCAGGCCGTCCACGCTGCGGTCCTCGGGCACGTAGCCGACGCCGGCGCGGAGCACCTTCTTGGTCGTCCAGCCGTCGATCCGGTCGCCGCCCAGGCTGACCGTGCCGGCGAGCACCGGGCGCAGGCCCATGATCGCCTCGATCAGCTCCGTCTGGCCGTTGCCCTGCACGCCCGCCACACCGAGCACCTCGCCCGCGCGGACGGTCAGGTCCACGCCGTCGACCGCCCGGACCTGCCGGTCGTCGTCGACGACCAGCCCGGCCACCTCCAGCACCGGCTCGCCCGGTGCGGCCGGCGACTTGTCGACGGTCAGCCGCACGCTGCGGCCGACCATCAGTGCGGCCAGCTCGTCCCGGCTCGTCTCCGGCGAGGCCGTGCCGACGGTCTTTCCGCGCCGGATCACCGTGATCCGGTCGGCGATGGCCTTGACCTCGCCCAGCTTGTGGGTGATGAAGACGATCGACTTGCCGGCCGCCTTCAGCGACCGCATGACCGTCAGCAGGTCCTCGGTCTCCTGCGGGGTGAGCACCGCGGTCGGCTCGTCCAGGATGAGCAGGTCGACGTCGCGGGTGAGCGCCTTGACGATCTCCACACGCTGCTGGATGCCGACCGGCAGATCCTCGATCACCGCATTCGGGTCGACCCGCAGGTTGTAGCGCTCGGACACCTCGGTGACCTCGCGCCGGGCCCGCCGCCGGTCCAGGAAACCGGCGATGCCGCCCCGGACCTGCTCGGCGCCGAGCATGATGTTCTCGGCCACGGTGAAGACCGGCACCAGCATGAAGTGCTGGTGCACCATGCCGATCCCGGCCGCGATGGCATCGGACGGGCCCTTCAGCTTCAGCGGCGTGCCGTCGACCAGGATCTCGCCCTCGTCGGGCTGGTAGAGCCCGTAGAGCACGTTCATCAGGGTCGACTTGCCCGCGCCGTTCTCGCCGAGCAGGGCGTGAATCTCTCCAGGCTCCACCGTCAGGTCGATGTGATCGTTGGCGACCAGATCACCGAACCGCTTGGTGATGCCGCGCAGTTCGAGTCTCAGCGCAACCTCCTGGAGTGCGAGCGATGGTGCAGCGTAGCTGCCGGTCGACCGGGCCGGACCAGGCCGGTCACCGTGGCGCGCGATCCGGCCGCTCCGGCCCCACGGGTGGTCACCCGTGGGG
>NZ_JBFAPG010000509.1:0-4485 GCF_040675595.1 Micromonospora sp. NPDC049580 | reverse complement strand
GGCGTGGTCCAGCACGTTGAGTTCCCGGAGCTGCTGTCGCCAGAGCTGGTACCGCCGGCCCGCGGTCTCCTTCGCCTCGGCGCGCTCCCCGGCCGGCGGTCGCGCCACGACCGGGTCGTCATGACCGCTCGCTGTCCAGGAACGCCATCTGCGCCTCGTCGTACCGGCTGCCGGCCACCGCGTCGGCGGGAACGGCGGCCTCGATGGCGGCCAGGTCCGTCTCGGTCAGCGTGACCGCGGCGGCGCCGAGGGCCTCGGCGAGCCGGTCCCGGCGGCGGGCGCCGATCAGGGGTACGACGGTCTCGCCCCGGGCGAGCACCCAGGCGATGGCGATCTGCGCCACGGTGACGCCCCGCGCCTCGGCGATGCCGCGCAGCGCGTCCACGAGGGCGAGGTTGCGGTCCAGGTTCGCGCCGGCGAAGCGCGGCAGGTGGCTGCGGAAGTCGGTGCCGGCGGTCTCCCGCCCCGCCGTCCAGTGGCCGCTGATCAGCCCTCGGGAGAGCACCCCGTACGCGGTGATCCCGACGCCCAGCTCACGCGCCGTCGGCAGGATCTCGGCCTCGGGGGCGCGGGAGATCAGCGAGTACTCGATCTGGAGGTCGCTGATGGGGTGCACGGCGTGCGCCCGGCGCAGCGTCTCGGCGCTCACCTCGGACAGGCCGATGTGCCGGACGTGACCCGCCTTGACCAGCTCAGCCAGGGTGCCCACGACCTCCTCCACCGGCACGTCCGGGGCGAGCCGGGCGGGGCGGTAGATGTCGACGTGGTCGGTGCCGAGCCGGCGCAGCGTGTACGCCAGGAAGTTCTTGATCGCGACGGGTCGGACGTCGTTGCCGTTCCAACCGCCGTCGACGTCGCGCAGCGCGCCGAACTTCACGCTGATCACCGCGTTGTCCCGGTTGCGGCCGCGCAGCGCCTCCCGCAGCAGCATCTCGTTGTGGCCCATCCCGTAGAAGTCGCCCGTGTCGAGCAGGGTGATGCCGGCGTCCAGTGCGGCGTGGATGGTGGCGATGCTCTCGGCCTCGTCGGCGGGGCCGTAGAGGTCCGACATGCCCATCAGGCCGAGCCCGAGCGCGGAGACGGTGGGGCCGGAGGTGCCGAGGGTGCGGGTGTCCATGAGGTCTTCCTCTCCTGGGTGACCTGCCGACCATACACACTTCGGCTGACAGATTCCAGATTCTGTCACTCGCCAGTCAGAGGGGTCACTCACACGGCTCGGTGACGATGACTACTCGCCGTCGACGCGGCGGTCGCGCTTGCGCTGCGACTGGCGCTTCTTCTCGGCCAGCCGACGTTCCTTGGCGCCCCGGGACGGCCTGGTCGCCCGACGCGGCGGCGGGGGCGGGGCGGCCGCCTCGCGCAACAGCGCAAGCATCCGCTCGCGGGCCGCCTCCCGGTTCGCAAGCTGCGCCCGGTGCTCGCTGGCCGCGATCGTCAACACACCGTCCACCAGTCGGTTGGCGAGCCGTGCCAGCGCCCGCGCCCGCAGCGACTCGGGCACGGCCGGAGAGTTGGCCAGGTCGTAGCTCAGCTCGACCCGGGAGTCGGCGGTGTTCACGCCCTGCCCGCCGGGGCCGGACGAGCGGGAGAAGCGCTCCCGCAGCTCCCCGGCGGGGACGACCCACCGATCGGTCACCCGCAGTCCGTCGTCCACGCCCCGAGGCTAGCCCGCCGCGGCCCGCCCCGGGTCACCGGCGCGGAGGCTCACTCTGCGTGGTGGACGGGCTCGGCGCCGGACCGGCGGTCTCGTCGTCCGAACCGACCGCGGCGTACGCCACGGCGCCGAACAGCAGCAACCCGATCACCGCGGCCTTCAGCGCGACCCCGCGGATCAGCACCCACGCGCCGCGGCGAGCGCCGGGCACCGATTTCTTCGCGGTCTGGTAATCGGTCCACCCGCGTCGCGCCCGGGCGTACGCCGACCCCACCGCACATCCGATGACCAGGCCCACCAGCAGGAGGACCGTGAGAAGAGGACGCTCCACCTCCGCCAGTATCCATATCGAGCGTCATATTTCCATGGCCCGATGACGTGTGGCCGGATATCCGACAATGGAGGCGACCCGACGGGCCGTCCGGGCAGCTCAGCCGCCCTTGCCGATGATCGTGTCGGCGGTCTGCTGCACCTGATCGATCGGGATGGCGAAGCCGATGCCGATCGACCCGTTGCCGTCGATGGTGGCGATCGCGGTGTTCACCCCGACCACCTCGCCTCGGGCGTTGACCAGCGGCCCGCCCGAGTTGCCGGGGTTGATCGACGCGTCGGTCTGCACCGCGCGGTGCCGGTTGTTGCCCAACCGCACCTGGCGGTCCAGCGCGCTGACGATGCCCGCGGTGACCGTCCCGGGCAGCCCCAGCGGTGAGCCCACCGCCAGCACCGGCTCACCGACCCGGGTGGCGCCCGGCTTGGCCAGCGGCAACGGGGCGAGGCCTGCCGACGGTGGCACCTTCAGCACCGCCAGGTCGCTGCGCGGCTCCCTGCCGATCACCTCGGCCTCGTACCGGCGGCCGTCGGGCAGCTCCACCGTGACTGGCCCACCACCGGCCTTGGCCAGGATGTGGTCGTTGGTGACCAGGTGCTGCTGGTCGTCGATGGCGAACCCGGAGCCGGTCGCGGACGCGCCGTTCGCGCCGCCGGCGAGCACCGACACCACACCGGGCACGGTCCGCTCGGCGGCGGTGACCAACTCCGCCGGCACCGGTGCGGCGGACGCCGCTGACGGCCCCGCGCCGTCCCGGCTGGCCACCACGCCGCCGGCCAGGGCGCCCGAGACGGCCGACACCGCCACGATCGCCAACGCGGCGAGCAGCCGGCCGGGGCGTCGCCCGCCGGGGTCCCGCCCCGAGCCGGGCGCGTCCCACCACCCGCGCCCGTCCGGGTCAAGCTCCGGCGAGATGAACCAGGGACCGCGCGGTTCGCCCAGTCCGGTCTGCACTGCCATGCGTACTCCTCACGGTCGACGTCGGCGCGGTGGATCAGGGCAGTCGGGAGAACCAGCGCATCGAGCCAGCGGCGGCACCCATCGCGAACACCAGTCCGAGGCCGATGAACCGGGCCGAGACGTCCTGACGTTCGGTGCGGTAGCCGACCGAGCTGCCGATGTCGTCGTAGACGGCGCGCAACTCGTCGACGGTGCTGGCCTCGTGGAACATTCCGCCGGTCTCGTCGGCGACTGCCTTGAGGGTCTGCCCGTCGACCGGCACCTGGATCGGCCGTCCGCCCCGGTCCACGAATCCCGACGGTGTGCCGAAGGAGATCGCGTGCACCGGCACCTTCGCCGCGACCGCCTCCGCCGCCGCCTCCATCGGGTCCATCCCCGACGTGTTGGCTCCGTCGGAGAGCAGGATGATCCGGGCCGGCGGTGGCTCCTTGGCGGCCTCGCTGTCCAGGCTCTTGACCGCGCCGAGCGAGGTGTTGATGGCCTCACCGATCGCGGTGCCCTGCACCCCGGTCACCCCCTCGGCGAGGCGACCGATGCCCTCGTCCAGGGCGTCCCGGTCGGTGCCGGGCGGCACCAGGACGGCGGCGCTGCCGGCGAACGCGACAAGCCCCACGTTGAACTCGTCGGGCAGACCCTCGACGAAACGTCGGGCCGCCTGCTTGGCCGCCGCCAGCCGGTCCGGCTCCACGTCGGTGGCCAGCATGGAGGTGGACACGTCGACGGCCACCATCACGGTGGCGCGTTCCCGGGGGACCCGGACCTCGGCGGTGGGCCGGGCGAAGCCGACCACGAGCAGCGCCAGCATGGCCAGGAACAGTCCGGCCGGAACGTGCCGGCGCCAGGCCGGACGAACGGGTGCCACCCGGTCCAGCAGCCGCAGGTTGGTGAAGCGGACGGCGTATTGGCTGCGTCTGCGCTGCATCACCAGGTACGCGCCGACCAGCGCGAGCACGCCGATCAGCAGCCAGAGCCGCAACGGGGACTCCCAGGTCACGCGGCACCTCCCCGGACGGCTCCGGCCGGCGCCGCGGCCATCCGCCGCTGGGCGTGCACGTGTCGGACGATGTCGGCGCTGAAGTCCCGATCGGTGCGCAGCGCCAGGTGTGTCGCCGCGCTCCGGCGCAACGCCTGGCGGACCTGGTCACGCTGGACGGCGGCGGCCGCGGCGTAGCGCTCCCGCAGGCGGCGGTCCGATGTGCACACCTCGCGGCGACGGCCGGTCTCCGGGTCGACCAGCGTGATCAGGCCGACGTCGGGAAGTTCCAGTTCGCGCGGGTCGGTCACCTCGATCGCCAGCACCTGGTGGCGGGCGGACAGCCGACGCAGGGTCCGCTCCCAGGGCGGCGGCTCGTCGGGGTCGTCGGGCAGGCCGTCGAGGAAGTCGGAGACCACCACGACCAGCCCGCGCTGGTTGGCGACCCGGTGCACCGCGTCCAGCCCGTCCGCCAACTCCGCCGCCGCGACCGGCTGCGGGGTCGCCAGCCGGGACCGGGGCCGGTCGTCGGGCTCGGTCGCGCGCGGCGCGGTCAGCAGCGCGCGGAGC
>NZ_JBFAPG010000508.1:0-4490 GCF_040675595.1 Micromonospora sp. NPDC049580 | reverse complement strand
GTTGACGCCGCCGCGCGCCGGCAGCGGGTTGACACCGGCCGGCGCCGGCTGCGGGTTGAGGCCGCCAGCGCCGGCAGCGGGTCAAGGCGGCCAGCGCCGGCGGTGCGTGAAGGCGGCCAGCGCCGGCGGTGCGTCAACGCCGGCTGGCGCCGGCACTACGCTGAGGAGCCGTGCCAGAGCCGTTCGAGCCGCGTACCGACCCCGACGTCGACCTGCGGGTCCCCGCCGACCGCCGCGAGCTGACCGCGCACCCCGCGACGATTCTCGCCGTGATCGCGGCCGGCGGGGCGCTCGGCGCGCTGGCCCGGGCCGGTCTGCAACACGTCGCCCCGCACGCGCCGACCGCCTTCGGGTGGGCGACGTTCGGCGTCAACGTGTCCGGCTGCCTGCTGATCGGTGTGCTGATGGCGGTGCTCGGGCACCTCGGCGGTGGGCACCCGCTGGCCCGCCCGTTCCTCGGGGTCGGGGTGCTCGGCGGGTTCACCACGTTCTCCACCTACGCGGTCGACGTCCAGCAGGCCCTCGTGGCGGGCGCACCGGGCGTCGCGCTGGCGTACCTGGCCGCGACGGTGCTCGGGGCGCTCGTCGCGGTCGGGTTGGGCGACGCCGCCGCCACCGGACTGCTGCGACGCCGGGTCGCCCGATGACCGTGCTGCTCATCGCCCTGGGGGCGGCCGTCGGCGCGCCGCTGCGCTACCTCACCGACCGGGCCGTGCAGTCCCGCCACGCCTCGGCGTTCCCCTGGGGCACGTTCAGCGTCAACGTGGTCGGGTCGCTGCTGCTCGGCGTCCTGGTCGGGTGGCCGGTCGACCCCGCGGTCAGCGCGCTGCTCGGCACCGGGTTCTGCGGCGCCCTGACCACCTACTCCACCTTCAGCTACGAGACGTTGCGGCTGACCAAGGGTGGTCATCGGCTGCTCGCGCTGGCCAACGTGCTCGGCAGCGTCGCGGCCGGGCTCGCCGCGGCCACCACCGGCTACGCCCTGGCCCGCGCCCTGCTGGGCTGACCTCCGCACGCCATGCCCTGAGCAAGGGGCCAACCGAGAACACCCCGAGGGTATATACGCGAGGTATACCCTCGGGGTAGTCTCCTGGCATGAGCGTGCCTCTGACCCTTCTCGGCCTCCTCGAACGGGAGCCCAGCCACGGCTACGACCTGAAGCGCGACTACGACGCGTTCTTCGGTCGGGGCAAGCCACTGCCGTTCGGCCAGGTCTACTCCACCCTCAGCCGCCTGGCCCGCGACGGCAAGGTGGTGATCAGCGACGTCGCGCCCGGCTCGGGCCCCGACCGCAAGCGCTACGTCATCACCGACGTCGGCGCGACCGAGGTCGAGCAGTGGCTGACCCAGCCGGTCGACCCGGAGCCGCACCTGCAGACGGTGCTCTTCGCCAAGGTCGTGCTCGCGCTGATGCTCGACCGGCCGGCCGCCGAGTACCTCGACACCCAGCGCAGCGCGCACCTGCAGCGGATGCGTGAGCTGACCGAGATCAAGCGCGCCGGCAGCCTGGTCGACGCGCTGCTCGCCGACCACGGCCTGTACCACCTGGAGGCGGACCTCCGGTGGATCGAGATGACCGGCGCCCGCCTGGACGCCCTGCGGAAAGAGGTGCGGCCATGAGCGTCGTGATCGAAGCACGGGACGTGGAATTCGCCTTCGGCCAGACACCCGCCCTGCGCGGCGCCAGCGTCGCCGTGGAGGCGGGCGAGATCCTCGCCGTCATGGGCCCCAGCGGCTCGGGCAAGTCCACTCTGCTGCACTGCCTGGCGGGCATCCTCGTGCCCAGCTCCGGCGAGATCCTCTTCGACGGGGCCCGGGTCGACGCCATGCCCGAGACCCAGCGCAGCAGCCTGCGCCGCGACCGGTTCGGCTTCGTGTTCCAGTTCGGCCAACTCGTCCCCGAGCTGACCGCGGTGGAGAACGTCGCCCTGCCCCTGCTGCTCAGTGGCGTACACCGCAAGCAGGCGTTGCCCAAGGCGTACGCCTGGTTCGCGCGCCTCGGCCTGGACGGCCTGGAGCAGCGGCGCTCGGGCGAGTTGTCCGGCGGGCAGGCGCAACGCGTCGCCCTGGCCCGGGGCCTGGTCGCCGAGCCGCGGGTGCTCTTCGCCGACGAGCCGACCGGCGCGCTCGACTCGCTCACCGGCGAGCACGTCATGGACCTGCTGGTCGGCGCCGCCCGCGAGCAGGGCACCACGGTCATCCTGGTCACCCACGAACCCAGAATCGCCGCGTACGCCGACCGCGAGGTCATGGTGCGCGACGGGCGCGTCAACGCTCCGGACCGGATCGCCTCATGATCCGCTTCGGGCTCCGCCTCGCCCTGGCTGGCGGCCGGGAGGCACTCACCCGCCTGCTCGTCATCGCCGCCGCCGTCACGATCGGCAGCGGGCTGCTGCTGACCACCCTCGCCGGGGTCAACGCGGTCGACGCCCAGCTCACCCGCTACGCGTCGATCTATCCCCAGGCCTCCACCGCCGGCGCCGCCGATCCACTGTGGTGGTCGACGCGGGACGACTTCTTCCACAGCAAGCAGATCCTCCGGATCGACGTCGCCGCCAACGGACCGACCGCGCCCACCCCGGCCGGGATCCCGAGCACTCCGGGCCCCGGCGAATTCTACGTCTCGCCGGCGCTGCGGGAACTGTTCGCGGCACAGCCGGCCGATCAGCTGGCCGACCGATACCCGGGGCGTGACCTGGGCACCGTCGGACCGTCCGGGTTGACCTCACCGGACGCGCTGCTCGCCATCGTGGGCGGCACGCCGGACAGCGTCGCCAAGCTGCCCAACTCCCGGCAGGTCGCCAACCTCGATGACAAGCCCGCCCTCCCCGAGACCACGGTGAACCTCATCCTGGGTGTGATCGCCGGCGGGCTGCTCTTCCCGGTGCTGATCTTCATCGGCACCGCGACCCGGCTCAGCGCCGCCCGCCGGGAGCAGCGTTTCGCCGCGATGCGCCTGGTCGGCGCGACCCCCCGGCAGATCTCGACGGTCGCCGCGGTGGAGGCGGCGGCCGCCGCCGTCGCCGGCACCGCCGTCGGCTTCGGCCTGTTCTACGCGTTCCGGGGCTCGCTCGCGGGCATCCCGTTCACCGGCATGCCGTTCTTCCCCGGCGACATGTCCCTGGGCCTGCTGAACGTCCTGCTCGTGGCGCTCGGCGTCCCGGCCGGCGCGGCGCTGGCCGCCCAGGTCTCGCTGCGCCGCGTACGGATCTCGCCGCTGGGCGTGACCCGGCGGGTCACCCCCCGCGCGCCGCGCGCGTACCGGCTGATCCCGATGCTGCTCGGTGTCGCCGTGCTGGTGTTCGCGCTCGGCTACCGGCCCGAGTCGTCCGACGGTCAGACCGCGATCTTCCTGCCCGGCCTGCTGCTCATCATGGCCGGCCTGGTCTTCGCCGGCCCGTGGTTGACGATGGTCGGTGCCCGGGTGATGGCCCGGTACGCCAACCGTCCGGCCACGCTCATCGCCGCGCGACGCCTCGCCGACAACCCGAAGGCCGGCTTCCGGGCGATCAGCGGCATCATGCTCGCGCTCTTCGTCACGAGCGTGGCCGTCGGCGTGATCACCACGATCGTCGATGAACGTGGCCCGGCCCCGGTCGGCTCGACCGACGCCGGCACGGTCACCACCGTCTTCGACGAGAAGGCGACGTCGGTGCCGGACACGCTCTTCGCCGAGTTGCGGGCGATCAGCGGCGTGCGGTCCGCGACCGCCATCCGGGAAGACCCGGACATGATCAGCGGTGGCGAGGGCGGATTGTTGGCGTGCGCCGACCTCCCGAGCGCGTACGGCCGGTGCGCCGAGGGCGCGAGCGTCATCGAGGTGCCGATAGGCCTCAGCCGCTGGCGGGAGTCGGCGTCACCCGCGACGGTCTGGCCCGCCGCGTCTCTCACCCTCGACGACCTCCACCGGCTACCGGTCGGATCGATAAGCGTCGGCACGGACGGCTCCGCCGCAACCATCGAGCGCGTCCGCACCGTGCTGGAGGTCGCCTTCCCGACCTTCTGGGTGGGGCCGAACGTGCCCGGCGACTTCGAGTCGGACTTCGCCGACACGCTGCGCGGCTGGGAACAACTGGCCAACGTCATCATCATCGCCAGCCTCGCGCTCGGCGGGTGCAGCCTCGCGGTGAGCGTCATCGGCGGCCTGACCGAACGCCGCCGTCCGTTCAGCCTGCTGCGCCTCAGCGGCGCTCCGGTGCGGGTCCTGCGACGGGTGGTGGCGCTGGAGAGCGCCGTACCGATGCTCGCCGTCGCCGCGCTCGCCATCGGGATGGGCCTGCTCGCCGCGCATCTGTTCCTGCGGGCACAGATGGACTACACGCTGGTCGCGCCGGGGCCGCGCTTCTACGTGATCGTCGTCGTCGGGCTGGTCGCCTGCCTCGGCGTCATCGCCTCCACGTTGCCGCTGCTGCAACGCATCACCGGGCCGGAGACCGCCCGCAGCGAGTAGCCGTCAGGCGCTCGGCCCGGTGGTCGCTCTCGCGGCCACC
>NZ_JBFAPG010000507.1:0-4532 GCF_040675595.1 Micromonospora sp. NPDC049580 | reverse complement strand
CGAGAACGGCGAGCAGGTGCGCGCCGGCGAGCCGATCGCCTTGGAGGTCTCCACTGAAGAGCCGGTACGTCTACGACGACGGTGGGCACGATCATCGGCCGACGACGGTACTTGTCGTTGACCCACCGCCCCACGGTCCGCCGGACGATCTGCTGGAGCTGGTGCGGGTCGGTGATGCCGTCCGCGGCGGCCCGGTTGAGCGCCTCGGTGACCAGCGGCACCACCGGGTTGAACGCCTCCGGGTCCTCGGAGAAGCCCTTCGCGGACAGCGTCGGGCCGGCGACCACCTTGCCGGTGACCGAGTCGACGACCACTGTGGTGGCGATGAAACCGCCGTCGCCGAGGATCCGCCGTTCGGTGAGCAGCGACTCGCTGACGTCGCCGACGGCGAGACCGTCGACGTAGACGTACCGGCTCTTCACGTGCCCGACGAGGCTGGCCCGGCCCTCGACGAGGTCGACCACGTCGCCGTCCTCGCAGATCACGACCCGGTCGGCGGCGACCCCCGACTCGATGCCGAGGCGGGCGTGCGCGCGCAGGTGACGCCACTCGCCGTGCACCGGCATCAGGTTGCTGGGCCGAACCACGTTGAGCAGGTAGAGCAGTTCGCCGGCCGGGGCGTGCCCGGAGACGTGCACCTTCGCCACGTCCTTGTGCACGACGACCGCGCCGGCCCGGGCGAGCCGGTTGATGACCCGGTAGACCGAGGTCTCGTTGCCCGGCACCAGCGACGACGCCAGCACGACTGTGTCGCCGGGCGCGATGGTGATGTGCCGGTGGTCGCCGCTGGCCATCCGGCCCAGCGCGCTCATCGGCTCGCCCTGCGAACCGGTGGACATCAGCACGATCTGCTCGGGAGGCAGCGTGGTCGCCTCCTCGATCCCGATGACCAGGCCGGCCGGGATGTTGAGCAGGCCGAGGTCCCGGGCGATGCCCATGTTGCGGACCATGGACCGACCGATCAGCGCGACCTTGCGGCCGTGCTCCGCGGCGGAGTCGAAGACCTGCTGCACCCGGTGCACGTGCGAGGCGAACGAGGCCACGATGATCCGGCCCTTGGCCTTCGCGAAGATCGAGTCGAGCACCGGCCCGATCTCCCGCTCCGGGGTGACGAAGCCGGGGATCTCCGCGTTGGTGGAGTCGGACAGCAGCAGATCGACGCCCTCGGCGCCGAGCCGCGCGAAGCCGGCCAGGTCGGTGATCCGGCCGTCCAGCGGGAGCTGGTCCATCTTGAAGTCGCCGGTGTGCAGCACCAGGCCGGCCGGGGTGCGGATGGCCACGGCGAGCGCGTCGGGGATGGAGTGGTTGACCGCGAAGAACTCGCACTCGAACGGGCCGAGCCGCTCGCGGCCGCCCTCCCGCACGGTCAGCGTGTACGGCTGGATGCGCCGCTCGGCCAGCTTCGCCTCGACCAGGGCGAGGGTGAACTGCGAGCCGACCAGCGGGATGTCGGGCTTGTGGGCGAGCAGGTACGGCACCGCGCCGATGTGGTCCTCGTGGCCGTGGGTCAGCACGATCGCCTGGACGTCGGCCAGCCGGTCCAGGATCGGGCCGAAGTCGGGCAGGATCAGGTCCACGCCCGGCTGTTCGACGTCGGGGAAGAGCACCCCGCAGTCGACGATCAGCAGTTTGCCGTCGTACTCGAAGACGGTCATGTTCCGACCGATGGCGCCGAGCCCGCCGAGCGGGATGATCCGCAGGCCACCTTCCGGCAGCGGCGGGGGCAGTTCCGCCTCGATGTGCGCCTCGGTCACGCGTCCACCTCATTCTGCGACGCCATCACTCGGCGCCCATCGTGTCGTTCGATCATTCGGGCAGCTCCAGGCCCGCTGCCGCGAAGTCCGCGCGCAGCTGGGCGATCTCGTCGTCGGTGGCGTCCACGAGCGGGGGTCGCACCGGGCCGGCCGGCAGGCCCAGCGACGCCAGGCCCGCCTTCACCAGGATGGTGCCCTGCGTGCGGAAGATGCCGGTGAACAGCGGCAGCAGCCGCCGGTGCAGGGCAAGCGCGGCCGGCATGTCCCCCGCGTCGTACGCCTCGATCATCTGTGCGGTCAGCGCCCCGGTGAAGTGCGTCGAGGTGCCGACCACGCCCACGCAGCCGACGGCCAGCGCCGGCAGGGTGAGCGCGTCCTCGCCGCTGTAGAAGGCGAGGCCGGTCCGGCTGGTCACCCAGCTGGTGGCGGTCAGGTCGCCCTTGGCGTCCTTGACCGCGACGATCCGCGCGTGGTCGGCGAGCCGGACCAGTGTCTCGGGGTCGATCGGCACGCCGGAGCGGTGCGGGATGTCGTACAGCATCACCGGCAGTCCGCTGGCGTCGGCCACCGCGGTGAAGTGCCGCAGCAGACCGCTCTGCGGCGGCTTGTTGTAGTACGGGGTGACCACGAGCAGGCCGTGCGCGCCGGCCTTCTCGGCGGCGGCGGCCAGCTCGATGGTGTGCCGGGTGTCGTTGGTACCCACCCCGGCGACGACCCTGGCCCGGTCACCGACGGCCTCCACCACGGCCCGGATCAGGCGTTCCTTCTCCGCGTCGGTGGTGGTCGGCGACTCACCGGTGGTGCCGTTGACCACCAGCGCGTCGTTGCCCTGCTCGTCGACCAGGTGGCTCGCCAGTCGGGCGGCGCCGTCGAGGTCGAGCGAGCCGTCGGGGGTGAACGGGCTCACCATGGCCGTGAGCACCCGGCCGAAGGGGCGGGACGCCGGTTGGGCCGCGGCGTCGGGGTGGTCGTGCGTCATACCCTCCAACCTAGCGGACGACCAGCCGGAGCCTGCCGGGGAAGGGCTCAGGACGCCTCGTGCGGGCTGGCCGCCACCTCGGTGCCGTCCGGCAGCGTCGAGATCACGAAGTCGGCGAAGACGTTCGGTGCGACTCCCTGGAGCTGGCGCAGGCACTCCACGGCCAGCTCACGGATCTCCACGTCGGCGTGCTCGGTGGCCCGCATGGCGACGAAGTGCCGCCACGCCCGGTAGTTGCCGGTGACCACGATCCGGGTCTCGGTGGCGTTCGGCAGCACCGCGCGGGCCGCCTGCCGGGCCTGCTTGCGGCGCAGCGTCGGGTTGGGCTCGTCGGAGAAGCGCTGCTCAAGACCCTCCAGCAGCTCGGTGTACGCCCGCACGCTCGCCTCGGCGGCCTCGGTGAACTTCTTGTGCAGCTCGGGGTCGTCGGCGATGACCGCCGGCTCGACCATGGCCGCGTCCCGCTCGGGGACGTAGCGCTGGGAGAGCTGGGAGTACGAGAAGTGCCGGTGCCGGATCAACTCGTGGGTGAAGGAGCGGGACACCCCGGTGAAGTAGAAGGTGACCGAGCCGTGCTCCAGCACGCTGAGGTGCCCGACCTCGAGGATGTGCGCGAGGTAGCCGGCGTTCGTGGCGGTCGCCGGGTTCGGCTTCTTCCACGACTGGTAGCAGGCCCGCCCGGCGAACTCGGCGAGCGCCTGGCCGCCCTCGGCGTCGGTCGACCACGGCACGTCGTCCGGGGCCGCGAACTGGGTCCACGCGATCAACTTGACCTGGGGCTGCACCATCTCCGGCATTCCTGGGACTGTAGTGGCGGGGCGCCTTGCGACCCAAGTCGGGCTCGCGGTGTGGAAGCCGCCAACCGCAGCCGAATCACCGGTGCTCGCGGACGCGCCGGCGCCCGGAGGTGTCCAAGATCTCTACGCGCGGATCCGGTGGCTCGCGGGTCTCGCACACCCCCGGTTCCCTGTAGAGCTGCCCCAGAAGTGGGGCAGGCGGCACGACGCCGGGCGCACCACCGCCACGCCCCATATCCGGGGCAGCTCTACAGGACGCGCAGGACCTCACGGCCCGCCCGAGGAAGGCCGAGGAAGGCCGATCCACGGCACGCCGGGCGGGGCTGGCAGGCCTCAGACGTAGAGCGAGGTGAACGGCGCCCAGGGCAGGTTGCGCAGCACCGAGAAGGCCAGCCACACGCCCAGGAACCCGACGATGACCTTCGAGCTGATCCGCAGCTCCGGCAGCCGCCAACCGAACGCCTGATGGCCCGCCCAGGCGACGAAGAGGTACGCCAGGAAGGGCAGCGCGAAGACGAACAGGAAGTGGTGTCGGGCGGCGGCCGGCAGGTCGCCGTGCAGCACGTACCAGAGCGCGCGGGTGCCGCCGCAGCCCGGGCAGTCCAGCCCCGTGGTCAGCTTGAGCAGGCAGGTCGGCGCGGCGTCCGGGTCGGCGTGGGCCGGGTTGCTCAGCAGCGCGTAGGCCATGCCGAGGCCGACGCACCCGACCGCGGCCAGCGGCGCCGCCCAGCGCGGTGACCGCTCGTAGAGCCACAGAACGCCCCGGGTGAGCCGGTCGGGCTCGGGCGCCGGGTAGCCGTAGCCATCCGGCGGGCTCGCCGGCCAGCTCGCAGCGGGGGCGGGCTGCGGCTGGTCGACCGGTCCGGGAACGCTCGTCACGCGCTCACGGTACACCGGACACGCCGGCCAACGCGGCGGTGAGCGGACCGGCCAGGTCGCCGGCCGCGGGCGGCGCCACCGCGTCCAACCCGAGCCAGCCGGCGAGCCGGTACAGCTCGGCGG
>NZ_JBFAPG010000506.1:0-4535 GCF_040675595.1 Micromonospora sp. NPDC049580 | reverse complement strand
GGCGGCCGAGGCCCGGATCCCGTCGGCGAGCCCGGCGTTGACGACGCCGTGCGAGACGTTCTCCCGGAAGGTGATCAGGTCGGCGAGGCGGGCGGCGCGCTGCTGCGTCGTGGACACCCAGTCGGCTGTCTTCAGGCGCAGTGGCGTGCCCGGCTGGGCGCGGGACACCTCGTCCTGCATCCGTTGCAGGGCGAGCGCCTCCTTGCCGGTGCCGGCCTGCTCCCACCAGATGCTCCACTCGGTCGGGGCGAGGGCCAGGAACGACAGGCTGGACTCGGTGTAGCTGGTGCGGGCGGCGGTGATGTCCTGCTGGGTGGCGGGGGTCAACTCGCCGGCGGCGACGGCGCGGAGCACGGCGACCTGCTGTTGGCCGATCGCCTCGGCGGTCTTCGACAGGGCGGCCGAGGCCCGGATCCCGTCGGCGAGCCCGGCGTTGACGACGCCGTGCGAGACGTTCTCCCGGAAGGTGATCAGGTCGGCGATCGCGATGCGGTAGCTGAAGGTCATCGCGGACACCGAGGCGTGCTCGGCCGTGCGGACCTGGGTGCGCAGCGGAGGCAGGCCGTCCAACGCCGCGTCGACGCGGCGCAGGAGCGCCGCGTTGGCGTCGGCGGGCACCTTGTCGCGCTGTCGGCGGTACCGCTCGACGGCGGCGTCGGTGGCGGCCAGCTCCACGCCGAAGGCGTCCTGCTGCTCCGCGTCGGGGTGGGTGAGCAGGTCGGCGGCGGCGGCCCGTTCGCGTTGCAGCCGGTACGCCAGGTCGCCGGCCTCGGCGCCGAGGCGTGCCACGACCTCCAGGTCGCTGGCGCGGGTCGTCTGGCGTGCGCTCTCGGTCAGCGCGAGGCCGGCGAACCCGATCACGGCCACCAGTGGCGCCGCCACGATGAGGCGCATCCGGCCGGCGATCTTCCAGGCGCGTCGTTTCCTCGGGTAGGGTCGGGCCGCGTGGGACCTCGTGCTCGACGCCAAGATTGACTCCCGCGACTCGTCGATGACGGTCTATCCGCACCTTGCCGAATGCAAGTCCCATTCCGCCGGAACCCGCGCTCGGAGGCCAGACCTGGCGGTGGTACAAACTGGCCGTACCAGCATCTGTACCCAGAGTCAGCGGCCGGTGGCGCACGGCGGTCGTTCGTGGGCGCCCGCGCTCAGCGCTGGTCGTCGAGGTGCTCGGGCGCGCGGCGCGGCCCGGGATCGTCCGCTTCCGGTTGGCTGCTGAGCACCTGGCCGATCAGCTCGCGCAGCTCGTCGATGGCGTCCACCACGGCGCCCGGGTCGCGCGCGTCGCGCCGACTCCGCTGGCGCGGTACGGGCGGATCGAGTCGCGCCTGCTCCGGGGATCGTGGGCCCCGTCGGCCATCGGCCGCCAACTGCTCGGCCGCGACCTGCGGCCACAGGGACGCCAGCAGGCCGCCGGTGTCGAGCACGTCGTCGCAGCGCACCGCGAACTCGTGGCTGCCGAAGCGGCGGCCCGACTCCACCGCGGCGACCGTCTCCCGGCTGAACCGCACCAGGTCCGCCAGGGCCCGCTGGGTCAGTCCCCGTCGGACCCGGCAGCTGCGCAGCTCCCAGCGGAACTGTTGGCTGGCCGCGGAGTGAGCGGCGCTCGGCGGGGGCGTGTGCTCCATGCGCTCACCTTCGTGGCACCCGCGAATCAGCAGCAGGTGTCAGATCGAGATTGGCCGGCGGGCTGAACATTCATAGGGGGCAATTCTTAACCCTGAACGCGATGGGTGTGAAGACATGCGCCGAGATGGATCGCCGCGAAAAGCGCGCGAGGCCACGCGCCGCGCGGCCGGGGCGTGTCGTGTCGGTCCGATCCGGCCGCGTCGGTCGGCCCGCAGGTCACCGCCGCCGGTGTCCTCGTCGTCAGACGGCGTGTGCCTCGGTGGCGGTGGCCGGAGCTTCCGTCGGGTCGTCGGCAGGCGCCAGAATATCGATTGTCGCGACGAGTGTGTGGTGCGCGCGAAATGAAACATTGGGCTTGAACGACCGGCGGTGCTCGGGTGCCAGTCGGAGGCCGGGAATGGCAGCGGCGAGTCGGGTGAGAGTCACGCCGGCCTCCAGTCGCGCCAATGCGGCGCCGATGCAGAAATGCGGGCCGTGGCCGAACGACAGGTGGTCGGCGGCGTCGCGGCGGCGTGGGTCGAACCGGTCCGGGTGGGCGAAGACCGCGGGGTCCCGGTTCGCCGCCCCGATCATCAGCAGACAGCGCGCGCCCGCCGGAATGGTGACCCCGCCCAGGGTGACGTCGCGGCGCGTCACCCGCAGCCAACCGTCGATGGCGGGCGCGAACCGGAGGGTCTCGGTCACGAAGTCGGGCACGGATCGCGGGTCGGCGACGAGCGCCTGCCATCGCTGCCGGTCGGACAGGGCCTCGTCGAGTGCGTGGGCGAGCAGGCCGGCGGTCGTCTCGTGCCCGGCGACCAGCAGGTTGAAGGCGAGGCTCGCCACCTCGGTCACCGTCAGCACCGCGTCGTCGTCGTCGCGGTAGGCCAGCGCCCGGCTGATGAAGTCGGCGCCGTCGTGTCCACTGTCGAGCCGCTGCCGGACCAGGTCCTGGCAGTAGTGCCAGAACTCCAGCAGACCCCGGGCCAGGCGTACCTGCTCCTGCGGGTCCGGCTGCCCCCAGATCAGGGCGAGCTGACCGTCCGCCCACCGCCGGATCTGGTCGACGTCGGCGTCCGGCACCCCGAGGATGTCCAGGATGACCAGCAGCGGAAGTTCGGTGGTGAACTCACCGACGAGATCCGCCCGCCGGCCCGCCCGGGCGACGAGCCGGGACACCAGGTCGTCGACGCGGCGACGGACGATCGCGCCGTACTCGGCCTCGGCCCGGTCCGCGGTGTTGGCGAAGGTGGCCCGCAGGGCGCGGCGGGTGCGGGGGTGCGTGGGCGGGTCGGCGGCGGCCGTCGTCGGTGGCGCGTCGATCTGCATGATGACGCTCATCGCCTCCGGGCAGACCTCGTAGATCGGGGCGAGGGTGAGGGCGTTGCCGAACGTCGCGGCGTCGGCGAGGGCGTGTCGGACGTCCGCGTGCCGGCTGATCAGCCACAGGTCCAGATCCTCGGCGTAGGGCACCCGGTCGGGATCGTCGAGAATGCGTCGCCAGGCGCTGGCGGGATCGGTGAGATAGACCCCGGAAAACGGATTCAACTGCATCGAACGCCTCCTGACGCGCCGCGCGAAACCAGCGGCGCTCGCATTCCGTACGTCGCCGAAGGCGGGCCGACAATGGTGCGCATCTGCCGCGCGCCCTTCACGGTGCGCCGGCTCGATGCACAAGTCAAGATTGGTCGCTATCTATTTGATGGCGTGACAATTGTTCCTCGCGGAACCGTTCCGGCCCTGGCCGGCTGCACCTTGCACCCCGGTGTTTGCCAGCTCCATCCTCGGCGGCAGGCCCGATCGCGTCTCGGCCGTCCACGGTGGTCGATGGGATTGCCGGATTGTGCAAATCCTCATTCCCGGCAACGATTCCGCCGGGACGAAGGTGACGCCCCGGCGACAGGCACAACCCGGGGAGGGCCCTCAGCCATCGGCGCGCTGAGCCGCCGGCTTGGTCAGGTGGGCCAGCCAACCGCCCAGGCGCCCCAGCGCGCCCGTCGATTCGAGCATCGAGATTCCGCCGCCCACCATCGCCACGCCCGCCGTGACGGCAATCATGCCGACCGGGTACTGCTGGGCGTGGAACGCCAGCAGGCCCAGCACGGTGACCGCCGCCCCGCTGAGCGCCAGCAGCGCCCCGGCGAGGGCGTCGCGCCGCTCGGCCAACACGAAGACGAGCGTCACGCCCAGCCAGCACAGGCCGGCCACCGCGACCAGGGCGGCGGTCACCAGGGATCCCTCGCGAGCCAGACTCACGCTGGCGGGAACGCTGAGCACGCCCAGCGCGCCGGCTCGGGACCACGACACGCGGGCCTCCCGCAGCACCGCGAGGCCGGGGCTGTCCGCGCCGAAGAGGTGCCGGCGGTCGTACAGGGCGAGGAGGCCCAACACCACGGCGAAGGTCCCCAGGGTCACCCCGACGTACCGGGCGCCGGCCCGCTCGACGTGGACGGCGTCGGTGACGACGAACAGGCCCGCGGTGCAGACGCTGATCCCCGCCAGCGAGGTCAGGGCGGTCGCCCGGTCTCGGGCGACCAGCGCGGCGCAGGCGATCGCCACGACCGCCACCAGGGTGAGCGGCCCGGCCCACGACGACGGCGTCGTCACGGCCAGCGCGACACCGGCGACCGCGACGTAGAGCAGGATCCGGGGCAGCGCCTCGGCCAGCGGGGCGCGCTCGTCGAGTCGATTGTGGCCGTACACCACCGCCACCACCAGGATCACCGCGCCGACGGCGACCGGCGGGAGGACGGTGGCCAGCTGGTTCAGGGCCACGGCCGCACCCGCCGGGCCGAGCCACCCCACCAACCGCAGCCGCCACCGCGCGGTCCCGGCCCGCGGCGGGGAGGGCTGCGGTTCGCGTACGGACGACATGTCGCCAGCCTCGCACCCGGTCGCCAGTCGCCGCGAAGGCTCGCCGCCGGCCG
>NZ_JBFAPG010000505.1:0-4550 GCF_040675595.1 Micromonospora sp. NPDC049580 | reverse complement strand
CGCCCTGCGCAGGGATCAAGCCTGACCGCCCGGAGCGGGGCGGGCTGCCCCGGAAACCCTCACGTGGACGCGGTTGTCGCTGACGCGTCCGGCTTTTAGACATCACCGGGGTTCTGCCTTGGGATGGGTTCTCTTGTTTCTAGGCTGTTCGGCGCATCTGTAGTTCGTTCAGGGCGGGGATCGTGGGGTGGGGGACTCGCACGCCGGTGTCGATGAAGCCCAGCCGCTGGTAGGCCCGGTAGGCGCGGTCGTTGCCGACCACCACCTCCAGCAGCAGCTCCGGTCGGCCGCAGGCCCGCGACCAGGCGGCCACCCCGTCGATCAGCTCGCCGAGCAGCCCGCTGCCCCGCCAGGCCGGCGTGACGTACACGGCGTAGATGACGGTCAGCCCCGGCTCGTTCGGCGCGACCGTGCCGCCGGCGTGCCCGACGAGACGGCCGCCCGGGTCCGCGACGAACTGCGCGTTGTGGGGGCCGGACGACGTGTACGCCACCCGCGCGGCGAACTCGCGGTGCGGTCGGGCCGCCGCGTCCGCCAGGGTCTCCAGGAAGGCCAAGGGCGCGTCGGCGAGCATCTCCAGGCGCAGTGCCCGCATCCGGGCGGCGTCCTCCGGCCGGACCCGGTGGATCTCGGCCTGCCGAACGGCGGCTGAGCCGATATCGGTGGTCATGTCTGCATGCCTACCACAGGGGCGGGAGCTGCCTCGGGGCGTGCCCCGCCCCGCCGCCGGGCCGCCGGGCGGCGAGCCGGGACCGGTCGTCCGTGGCCCGTTCCGGTTCGGCCCCCGGGCCCGGTCAGGTCGCCCGGGAATACGCCCGATTTGGGGTCGTGCGCGGCCGTCACTCCTCGTGTAGCGTGCGATTTCGGTCACCCTTTCAGCGGCCGTCGTCGATCGCTGAGGCGGTGGTCCGAGGGCGTCCGGCCGTGCCGCGCGCCCGGGCAGGCAACGCTGCGCAAGAGTGAGGGAAGTGCACCGTGGCACAGGGTTCCGTAAAGTGGTTCAACGCCGAAAAGGGCTACGGCTTCATCGCCGTCGACGGCGGTCAGGACGTGTTCGTCCACTTCTCCGCGATCGAGATGGACGGCTACAAGGCGCTGGACGACGGCCAGCGGGTGGAGTTCGAGATCGCCCAGGGGCAGAAGGGCCCGCAGGCCGAACACGTACGCGTCATCGCCTGAGCGAATTCCCGACCTCCTCGCTCGCGGATCGCCCCCGATCGGCTGGCGGGTCGGGGCTGCGGTGCGGACGCCCACCCGGGAAGATCGTGAGCCGTTCCAGCCGATGCTGAGGAGGGTTCATGACCGACCAGTCGCCCCCACCCACCACGCCCTCCGGGCCGGGTGAGCCGGGCCCGTCCGACCCCACCTCACCCGTCTCCGGCGGCGCGGCCCCGGGCACGCCACCGGCCTCCGGCGCAGATCCCGGGCCGCCACCCGGACACGACCCCGGCCCTGCGATGCCACCCGGATACGGCCCCGGCCCTGCGATGCCGCCTGGATACGGGCCGCCACCCGGCCCGATCCCCCAGGGTTGGGGGCAGGCCGGTCCGGCGGGTACGCCGGATCCCACCGCGCAGGGCGGTTGGGGTCCACCGGCTGGGCCGCCGCCCGGTTGGGATCCCGCGCGGGGCGGTTGGGGTCCGGCCGGTGCGCCGCCGCAGGGCTGGGTCTTTCCGCCCACCGGCGGCTACCCGCCGGGGTCTGGTCCCTACGGTGGGCAGCCGTGGTACCCGGGGGCGCCGGTCAGCTGGTACCCGCCGGGTCACGGGTTCGATCCGAACGACGCCCTGGTCACTCCGCCCGGTGCCGGCATCGGGGCCTGGTTCGAGCGTTGCGGGGGCGCGCTGCGCCGAAGCTGGCGGCAGTTGGTGCCGATCATGCTGCTCACGCAGGTCCTGCCGGCGGCGGTGCTCTCGGTCATCTCGCTGGGTGTGGACCCGTCGCCCGGCTGGGAGGCGCAGGCCGAGATGGATCCGGCGGCCGGACTGCCGGACAACTTCGCCGTCACCCTGGCAACCCTCGTCGCCGTGCTGGTCGGCGGCAGCCTGCTGATCGGTCTGGTGCAGGCGGTGGGGTGGGCCGCCGGCAGTTGGGTGATCACCCAGCAGGCGACCGGCCGGCCCGCCAGCCTGGATGCGGCGCTGCGGTACGGCCTGCGCCGGGCGCTCGGCCTGTGGGGCTGGACGTTGCTGGTCAGCGTGCTCATCGGTATCGGCTTCTGCTTCTGCGTCCTGCCGGGCATCTATCTGGCGTTCGCGTTGAGCCTGGCCGGCCCGGTCTACCTGTTCGAGCGGCAGAACCCGATCGGCCGGTCGTTCGGGATGTTCCACGCCCGGCTCGGGCTGCTGCTCGGCCGGGTGGCCGTGGTGGGCGGGGCTGTGATCGTCGGCACCGTGGTTCCGGGCTTCCTGGAGTCGGTGGGCACCGGCGCGTTGGGCACGGACCCGTTCGCGTCCCCGGGCGCCGCGGTCGGGGTGGTGGCGGTGATCGGTGTCGCGGCGCTGCTGGCGCTGCCGGCCCACCTCGTCCAGTTGATCGGTCTGCTGGTCACGTACACCGAGCAGCGGGCCCATGAGGGGCCGGTGAACAGCGCCGGACTGGCGGCCGAACTCGGCTGAGCGGCGTCATCGTGCTTGCACTCGGCAGGTGAGAGTGCTAAACAAGTCATTGGCACTCGCGTACCGTGAGTGCCAACGGTCGGGACGGTGGGGCCAGGTTGCCCAGGCGTGGAGACGCCGGGGCGGCACATGGCCGGTCGTCGCGGGCTATCCGGCCCGGCCGGAGGACGTCGTCGTCGCCTGGTGGCGGCGTCCCAAGGTGCGTAAACCAGGCGGCCCATCCGGGACACACACTCGGGTGGCCGTGAGTGTCCAGGAGGACAACGCCGTATGGCAAAGATGATCGCGTTCGACGAAGAGGCGCGCCGCGGCCTCGAGCGGGGCATGAACCAGCTCGCTGACGCCGTAAAGGTGACCCTCGGCCCGAAGGGCCGCAACGTCGTGCTCGAGAAGAAGTGGGGTGCCCCCACCATCACCAACGATGGTGTGAGCATCGCCAAGGAGATCGAGCTCGAGGATCCGTACGAGAAGATCGGCGCCGAGCTGGTCAAGGAAGTCGCCAAGAAGACCGACGACGTCGCCGGTGACGGCACGACGACGGCGACCGTCCTGGCCCAGGCCCTGGTTCGCGAGGGCCTGCGCAACGTGGCCGCCGGCGCCAACCCGATGGCCCTGAAGCGGGGCATCGAGGCTGCGGTCGCGAGCGTCTCGGAGGAGCTGTCCAAGCTCGCCAAGGACGTCGAGACCAAGGAGCAGATCGCCTCCACCGCCTCCATCTCCGCTGGCGACAGCACCGTCGGCGAGATCATCGCCGAGGCGATGGACAAGGTCGGCAAGGAAGGCGTCATCACCGTCGAGGAGAGCAACACCTTCGGGCTGGAGCTGGAGCTCACCGAGGGTATGCGCTTCGACAAGGGCTACATCTCGGCCTACTTCATGACCGACCCGGAGCGCATGGAGGCCGTCTTCGACGACCCCTACCTCCTGATCGTCAACAGCAAGATCTCGTCGGTCAAGGACCTGCTTCCGATCCTGGAGAAGGTCATGCAGTCGGGCAAGTCGCTGCTGATCATCGCCGAGGACATCGAGGGCGAGGCCCTGGCCACCCTGGTCGTCAACAAGGTCCGGGGCACCTTCAAGTCCGTCGCCGTCAAGGCGCCGGGCTTCGGTGACCGCCGCAAGGCCATGCTCGCCGACATCGCCATCCTCACCGGTGGCCAGGTCATCAGCGAGGAAGTCGGCCTCAAGCTGGACGCCGTCGGCCTCGACATGCTGGGCCGCGCCCGCAAGGTCGTGGTGACCAAGGACGAGACCACCATCGTCGACGGTGCCGGCGACGCCGACCAGATCCAGGGTCGGGTCAACCAGATCCGGGCCGAGATCGACAAGAGCGACTCCGACTACGACCGCGAGAAGCTGCAGGAGCGGCTGGCCAAGCTGGCCGGTGGCGTTGCGGTGATCAAGGTCGGCGCGGCCACCGAGGTCGAGCTCAAGGAGCGCAAGCACCGCATCGAGGACGCCGTTCGCAACGCGAAGGCCGCCGTCGAGGAGGGCATCGTCCCGGGTGGTGGCGTCGCGCTGGTGCAGGCCGGCAAGACCGCCTTCGACAAGCTGGACCTGGTCGGCGACGAGGCGACCGGTGCCAACATCGTCAAGGTCGCGCTGGACGCCCCGCTGCGGCAGATCGCCGTCAACGCCGGCCTCGAGGGCGGCGTCGTGGTGGAGAAGGTCCGTAACCTCGAAGCGGGTCACGGCCTCAACGCCGCCAACGGCGAGTACGTCGACCTGCTGGCCGCGGGCATCATCGACCCGGCCAAGGTGACGCGCTCGGCGCTGCAGAACGCCGCTTCCATCGCGGCGCTCTTCCTCACCACCGAGGCCGTCGTCGCGGACAAGCCGGAGAAGAACCCGGCTGCCCCGGCGGGCCCGGGTGGCGGGGACATGGACTTCTGAGTCCAGTTCCGACACACCGAACGGGGCGGGCCGCTGACG
>NZ_JBFAPG010000504.1:0-4556 GCF_040675595.1 Micromonospora sp. NPDC049580 | reverse complement strand
ACCGAGGCCCCCGGGGCACCTTCCTAGAGCTTCTTGGGTTGGGCGGGCTTCTTGGTGCCGTTGAGCCACGCCTCGAAGAGAGCGTCGAGCTGCTTGCCGGAGATCCGCTCGGCGAGGGCCACGAACTCGGCGGTGGTGGCGGTCCCGTTGCGCTTCTCCGCCGCCCAGGTCTTGACGATCTGGAAGAACGCCTTGTCGCCGACGGCCACCCGCAGCGCGTGCAGGGTCATCCCGCCACGCTGATAGACCGACTCGCTGAACAGGTCCTTCACCCCCGGCTTGCCCGGCGGGGTCTTCCACACCGCGGCCGGCACCCGCTCGTAGCGGATGTCGAACGCCTGCTTCGCGGTGTACTGCTTGGTGTGCTCGGCCCACAGCCACTCCGCGTACGTCGCGAAGCCCTCGTTGAGCCAGATGTCCTCCCACTTGGCCAGCGCCACGCTGTCGCCGAACCACTGGTGGGCCAGCTCGTGGGCGACCACCTCGGTGTTCTCGCCACGGCGGAAGAATCCGGCGGAGTAGACCGGGCGGCTCTGCGTCTCCAGCGCGTACCCGATCCGGCTGTCCGAGACGACCACACCGCCGTACGCGTCGAACGGATACGGCCCGAAGACGGTCTCCAGGTAGTCGGCCACCTTGACGGTCTGCGCGATCGACGCGTCCGACGCGCCCTTGGCCACCTTGGTGGTGACGGCGCTGTAGACCGGCTTCCCCTTGTGCTGGCCGGTGGTGATCCGGAACTTGCCGATCACCACGGTGCTCAGGTAGCTGGCCATGGGCGACTTCTCCGACCACTTCCAGGTGGTCCAGCCGTCCTTGGTGGTGTTGCCGCCCGGCACGCCGTTGCTGACGGCGGTCAGGCCCTGCGGGACGGTGACCTCGAAGTCGTACGCGGCCTTGTCGGACGGGTGGTCGTTGACCGGGAACCAGGTGCTCGCCGACTCCGGCTGGCCCAGCGCGATCGCGCCGTCGGCGGTGTGCAGGAACCCGCCCTCGCCGAGCACCTCGTTCTTCAGCGGCTTCGGCACCCCCTCGTACACGATCTCCGCGACGAAACCGTTGCCCGTGATCAGGCCGGCCGCCGGCTTGATCACCAGCTCGTTCTTGTCCCGGGTGTAGGTGGCCGGTGCGCCGTCCACGGTGACCGTCTTGACGGTCAGACCGGCCAGGTCGAGGTTGAACGTCGACAGGTCCGCCGTCGCCGTGGCCTGCACGGTTGCCGTACCGGTCAGCCGGTCCTTCGCCGGGTCGTAGCGCACCTTCACGGTGTACTTCCCGACGTCGTACCCGCCGTTGCCGTACGTCGGGAAGTACGCGTCCCCGAGCCCGGCCGCCCCGGCGGTGAAGGTCCGCGACGGCGTCGGGGACGCGCTCGGCGTCGGGGCCGCGGCCTCCTTCGTGGACGAGTCGCATCCGGACAGCACGAGCGCCCCGGTCACCAGCAGACCGGCACCCACCCGCAGCCTGCGCCGCGTTCCCCGCATCACGAACCCTCCCCGTACACCCGGTGCGGGGGGCCTGGCCACCCCGCGCGACCGGCGCTCCTGCCTGATCGCAGGCGGCAGCCTATCGACAGATGATCACGAGGCCGTCACGGCAGGGTCGGTGCCGCTCCGCCCACCAGCCACGCGTCGAGGAGCGGCCGTAGCTGCCGGTCGGCCACCCGCTCGGCCAGCGCCACGAAGTCCGAGGTGGTGGCGGTGCCGCCCGCCCGCTCGGTGGTCCAGGTACGCAGGATGCGGAAGAAGGTGTCGTCACCGACAGTCCGGCGCAGCGCGTGCACGGCGAGCGCGCCGCGCTTGTAGACCGCGGTGCCGAACATCCGCTCCCGTCCCGGCTCGACCGACGGCTGGGACCAGTCGGTCGACGCGTACTGCAGCTCGAAGTTGCGCTGCGCGGTCCGACCGCCGTCGTGCTCCTCCCACAGCCACTCGGCGTAGCTGGCGAAGCCCTCGTTGAGCCAGATGTCGCTCCACCGGTGCAGGGAAACGCTGTCGCCGAACCACTGGTGGGCCAGCTCGTGTGCCACCACGCCGGGGTTGGGATGGTCGTCGGTGAAGAAGGCGGGCCCGTAGACCGGCCGGGACTGGGTCTCCAACGCGTACCCGATCCGGTCGTCGGCGACCACGATCCCGCCGTACGAGTCGAACGGGTACGGGCCGAAGCGGCTGGCCAGGAAGTCCACGATCTCGCCGGTGCGGGCCAGGGAGCCGGCCGCCCCACCGTTCGCCGGCAGGCTCGCCGCGACAGCGGTGACCAGCGGTCGTCCGGCGTGCTCGCCGTTGACCACCCGATAGTTTCCGATCACGAGGGTGCTCAGGTAGCTCGCCATCGGGGTGCGCTCCGACCAGCGCCAGGTGGTCCACCCGTCGGCGCTGCTCTTCGGCCCGGGCACCCCGTTGCTCAGCGCGGACAGTCCGTCCGGGACGGTCACCGCGATGTTGTAGCTGGCCTTGTCCGACGGGTGGTCGTTGACCGGGAACCAGGTGGCCGCGGAGTCGGGCTGACCGAGAGCGATCGCCCCGTCGTCGGTGTGCAGGAAGCCGCCGCTGCCCAGCTCGCCGTCGGTCACGGCGGTGGGCACTCCCGCGTAGTCGACCGCCACGGTGAAGGTCCGGCCGCGCGGAAGCCGGTCGCGCGGGGTGACCACCAGCTCGCCGTCATCGCGGCGGTGCTTGGCGCGCTCGTCGGCGACGGTGACCGCGCCGACGTCCAGGCCGACCAGGTCCAGGTTGAACCGGGACAGATCCTGGGTGGCCGTCGCCGTGATGGTCGCCCGACCGGTGAGCCGGTCGGTCTTCGGGTCGTAGCGGACGTCCAGCCCGTAGTGCGTGACGTCGTAACCGCCGTTGCCATGGCCCGGCACGTACGGGTCGCCGACGTCCGCGGCGCCGGGTCGGAACCCGCCGTCGTCGTCGCCCGTGCACCCGGCGGCGGTCAGCGTGACGGCGCAGCTCAGCACCGTGAGGGCGGCGGCCAGCCTGCGGGACGGTGTGCGTCCGGTCAGGACCATGCACGACTCCTTCGTCCCTCGGTCACGACGAGCGTAGCCAGCGTCATCGGACCCGACGCGCATATTGACGATCATCGGTTACTTTCGCTTAAACAAACAAAAGTTCGTGCGGATCGATGCTTTCTTTTGGCTTCGACCGACGTTAGTGTCTGTCTCCAAGATGTAACGCGCTCGGAACATTCAAGCCGATCGTGTCCATGGACGGGACCGGCGTCCCGCACCACCACGCCGCAGCGACGGCGTGGAAACTGCCCCTTCGACTCGCGGTACCCGGGCACGCCCTCGGCTTCACCGGGACGCGGATCGGGCGCTCGGCGGCGCCCGCGACCTGACCCCTCGTCGCACCTCTGCTGATCGTCATCGACGGCCACCACCGTCGCGAAAGGTGGAACAATGCCAGATCACACCGCACCCAACGCCTCATCTGCCGGTCGGCTCAGCCGCCGCTCCCTGCTTGCCGCGTCGGCCGGAGCCGCCGCCGCGCTCGGCGCCGCCGGCCTGCCGGTCCTCGCCACCGGCACCCCCGCGCTCGCCCACCCCAAGGACAAGGGCAAGAGCAAGCTGCGGGTCGAGCCGCTGATTCCGTCGAAGAACCGCGGCATCATCCTCTACAGCGTCCGGGACCGGATCACCGCCGCCCCCGACGACAGCGGCGTGCCGTACGGCTTCGAGCGTGTCCTCGCCCGGCTCGCCGAGATCGGGTACAAGGAGATCGAGTTCGCCGGCTACACCCAGAACACCGAGATCCTGGGCCGGCAGATCACCCCGACCGAGATTCGCAAGATCCTCGACGACAACGGCCTGGTCGCCAACGGCACGCACGCCTCGATCCAGGCGGCCACGTTCCAGCAGCAGCTGGACATCGCCGAGGAACTCGGCATGAAGAACATCGGCACCGGAAGCGACCCGACCAACAGCGCGTACAAGGCCGACTGGGACGCCGCCGCCGACACCTGGAACGAGCTGGGCCGGCAGGCGCACGCCCGGGGCATGCGCCTCTACACGCACAACCACGACGTCGCGTACAGCTTCCTGCTCGACTCCGGGCCGCTGGACGCGCAGGGCCGCCCGACCCGCTCGTCGGGCATCCGGCGGCTGGAGTACTTCTTCGGCAGGACCGACCCCCGGTACGTCTTCTTCGAGTTCGACATCTACTGGGGCTACGTGGCCCGCTACAAGCACCAGAAGTACGTCGACCCGGCCGGACGCGAGGTGACCGATCTGTTCGACCCGATCCTCAACGTGGCCGACCGGACCACCCGGTTCCCGCTCTTCCACGCCAAGGACGGCGACCGGGACACCAGCGTGCCCAACGGTCACCAGATGACCCCGCTCGGCGAGGGCGACATCAACTTCCAGCAGTTCTTCCAGACCATCGGCGAGCGGGACTTCCACCACGCCAACTGGGAGATGGACACCGCCCCCGGCGGCACCGCCAACCGGGCCCAGTCGCTGGACTTTGCGGCGCTCAGCTACCGCAACATGTCGGACCTGACCATCTACCTCAAGAAGTGACCTCCGGCGCGGCCGGCGTCCGTCCGAC
>NZ_JBFAPG010000503.1:0-4570 GCF_040675595.1 Micromonospora sp. NPDC049580 | reverse complement strand
GCCGGTGCGGCTGGCAATAACTTCATGATCAACCGATGTTCGAGGTCGGGCTGACTGGCGTGGCGGTGACCAGGTCGCCCAGGCGGGCGCGGCCCCCGTCGAAGGCCGTGAGCACCCACACGCCGTCGGGCAACAGCGCCATCGAGTGCTCGACGTGCGCCGCGACCGAACCGTCCCGGGTGACGACCGTCCAACCGTCGGCCAGTTCGACCGTACGCGGGGACGCCATGGTGATCATGGGCTCGATCGCCAGCGCCATGCCGGGGACCAGACGCGGCCCCTTGCCCGGCCGGCCGTGGTTGAGCACGTGCGGGTCCTGATGCATCTCGGTGCCGATGCCGTGGCCACCGTAGCCGTCGACGATGCCGTACCGGCCGCCCTTGCGGACCGCCGTCTCCACGGCGTACGAGATGTCGGTGAGCCGCCCCTTGCCGCTGGCCGCTCCGCGCGCTGCGGCGGCGATGCCCGCCCACATCGCGTCCTCGGCGACCTCGGCCATCTTGAGCAGCGCCGGGTCGACGTCGCCCACCCCGACGGTGATCGCGGAGTCCCCGTGCCACCCGTTGAGCACCGCGCCGCAGTCGATCGAGATGAGGTCGCCGTCGGCGAGCACCTGCTCCGGCGAGGGGATGGCGTGCACGATCTGCTCGTTGACCGACGAGCAGATCGACGCCGGGAAGCCGTGGTAGCCCTTGAAGGACGGGACGGCGCCCGCCTCGCGGATCGTCGACTCGGCGATGGCGTCCAGGTCCGCCGTGCTCACGCCGGGGGCCACCGCCTCGCGCATCCGGCGCAGGGCCTCGGCGACCACGAGCCCGGCCGCGCGCATCTTCTCGATCTGGTCAGGGGTCTTCAGCTGGATGTCCAGCTGGGGACGACGCATGGAGCGGTTACCTTTCGTGGCCATTCAGCGGGGCACGTCTGGCGTACCCCGCTGTTCGCACTCTATCCGCCGCGGCGCGGGGAGAACCTCAGCCGCCGTACGACCGCAGGGCGTCGATGGCCCGGGTGGTGACGTCCTCCACCGGGCCGGTGGCGTCGATCCCGACCAGCTTGCCCTGGGCGCCGTAGTAGTCGACCAGGGGCGCGGTCTTCTCGCTGTACTCCCGCAGGCGGGTGGCGATGGTCTCCGGCTTGTCGTCGTCGCGCTGGAACAGCTCGGCGCCGCACCGGTCACAGATGCCCGGCCGGGTGGTGGCGTCGAACTCGACGTGCCAGATCTTGCCGCAACCCCGGCAGGTGCGCCGGCCGGAGAGCCGCCGGATCACCTCGTCGTCGTCGACCACCAGCTCCAGGACCAGATCCAGGGCGGTGCCCAGATCGGCGAGGAGCTTGTCCAGAGCGGCGGCCTGCGGAGTCGTCCGCGGGAAGCCGTCGAGCAGAAAGCCCTCGCTGGCGTCCGGCTCGGCCAGCCGGTCCCGGACCATGTTGATGGTGACCTCGTCCGGAACCAGCTCGCCTGCGTCCATGTAACGCTTCGCCTCGACGCCGAGCGGCGTGCCCTGGGTGACGTTCGAGCGGAAGATGTCTCCGGTCGAGATCTTGGGTACCGACAGGTGCGCGGCGACGAACTCTGCCTGCGTGCCCTTTCCCGCACCCGGCGGGCCAACCAGAACGAGTCTCATCTACCGCAGGAACCCTTCGTAGTTCCGCTGCATGAGTTGGCTCTCGATCTGCTTCACGGTCTCCAGACCGACGCCGACCATGATGAGCACAGCGGTGCCACCGAACGGGAAGTTCTGGTACTGCTGGCTGTCCAGCCAGATGAAGAAGAAGTTCGGCAGGATGGAGATGATGCCGAGGTAGAGCGCGCCCGGCAGGGTGATCCGGCTGAGGATGAAGTCCAGGTAGTCGGCCGTCGGCTTGCCCGGCCGGATACCCGGCACGAACCCGCCGTACTTCTTCATGTTGTCCGCGACCTCGGTCGGGTTGAACGTGATCGAGACGTAGAAGTACGTGAAGAAGATGATCAGCAGGAAGTAGACCGAGATGTAGATCGGGCTGTTCGGAGCGACCAGGTTGTTCTGGATCCACGCCTGGACCTTGCCCGGGTCGTTCTGGTCGAAGAACTGGAGCGCCAGCTGCGGAAGGTAGAGCAGCGACGAACCGAAGATGACCGGGATGACACCCGCCTGGTTGACCTTCAGCGGGATGTAGGTCGAGGTGCCGCCGTACATCCGCCGGCCGATCATCCGCTTGGCGTACTGCACCGGGATCCGGCGCTGCGCCTGCTCGATGAAGGTGACCGCGGTGATGACCACCAGAACCAGCGCGATGACCAGGGCGAACTTGCCCCAGCCCTGGCTGGTCTTGATCTGCCAGCCCTCGCCGGGCAGCCGGGCCGCGATCGAGGTGAAGATCAGAACGGACATGCCGTTGCCAACGCCCCGGTCGGTGATCAGCTCACCGAGCCACATGACCATGCCCGTGCCGGCGGTCATGGTGATCACCAGGATGGACAGGGTCAGCCAGTCCGGGATGCCGGTGCCCTCGGGGATGATCGGGAACTGGTCGCAGCGGTTCTGGAACAGCTGCCCCGAGCGGGCCAGCGCCACGAACGCCGAGGCCTGCAGCACGCCGAGACCGAGGGTCAGGTAGCGGGTGTACTGCGTGATCTTCGCCTGGCCGGCCTGGCCCTCCTTGCGGAGCTGCTCCAGGCGCGGAATCACGACGGTCAGCAGCTGCAGGATGATCGACGCGGTGATGTAGGGCATGATGCCCAACGCGAAGACCGAGAGCTGGAGCAGCGCCCCGCCGGAGAAGAGGTTGAGCAGATTCAGCGGGCCCGTCGTCTGCCCGGAGATGGAGTCGAGGCACTTCTGCACGTTGCCGTACGAGACGCCCGGGCTGGGGAGCGTGGCACCCAGCCGGTAGACCGCGATGATGCCTACTGTGAACAGCAGCTTCTTGCGCAGGTCAGGCGTACGGAACGCACTGAGAAAGGCGGACAGCAACTTCTTCCTCCTGCGCGAGGCGGGCCGCCGGTGATCCCTGGCGGGTGGGGGTGGATCACGGGCGAGTGCCCGCAATCCATGGCTGGGATGGGACTCTAACAGCCCTGTCCCGCTCCGGGCAGGTGTGCCCGGCTACATAAACCGAATCCGATGTTACCGGGCGCACACGCCCCAGGCAGACCTAGGCGCCCGCCAGTTACTCACAACTGACGGGCGCCGAGGTCGTACGCCTTACAGCTCGGTGGCGGAGCCACCGGCGGCGGCGATCTTCTCCTTGGCCGACGCGCTGAACGCGTGCGCCGACACCTGGAGCGCCACCCCGCCAAGGTCCCCGGTGCCGAGGACCTTGACCGGCTGGCCCTTGCGGACCGCGCCGGCCTCGACCAGCTCGAGCGGGCCAACCTGGCCGCCGTTCGGGAACAGCTCGGCGAGCCGGTCCAGGTTGACCACCTGGAAGACCACCTTGAACTTGTTCTTGAAGCCCTTCATCTTCGGCAGGCGCATGTGGATGGGCATCTGCCCACCCTCGAACGCCGCCGAGATGTTCTTGCGGGCCTTGGAGCCCTTCGTACCGCGCCCAGCGGTCTTGCCCTTGGAACCCTCACCACGACCCACACGGGTCTTCGCGGTCTTCGAACCGGGCGCCGGGCGCAGGTGGTGCACCTTGATCGTCATTACTCGACCTCCTCGACCTTCACGAGGTGGCTCACAGTGAAGATCATGCCGCGGATCTCGGGCCGGTCCTCCTTGACCACCACGTCGTTGATCCGCTTGAGACCGAGCGAACGCAGCGACTCACGCTGGTTGTGCTTGGTCCCGATACCGGACCGGAGCTGGGTGACCTTCAGGCGTGCCATCAGCGCGCCACCCCCGCACGCGACGCCAGCATGGCGGCCGGCGCGACGTCCTCCACCGGCAGACCACGACGCGCCGCGACCTGCTCGGGGGACTCAAGCCCCTTCAGGGCCGCCACAGTGGCGTGCACGATGTTGATCGGGTTCGACGAGCCGAGGCTCTTGGAGAGCACGTCGTGGATCCCGGCGCACTCCAGCACGGCACGCACCGGACCACCGGCGATGACACCCGTACCGGCCGAGGCCGGCTTGAGCAGCACGACGCCAGCGGCGTCCTCACCCGTCACCGGGTGCGGGATCGACTGACCGATCCGCGGAACCTTGAAGAAGTGCTTCTTGGCCTCCTCGACACCCTTGGCGATCGCCGCGGGCACCTCCTTGGCCTTTCCGTAGCCCACGCCGACCGTGCCGTCGCCGTCGCCCACGATCACCAGGGCGGTGAAGCTGAAGCGACGACCACCCTTCACGACCTTGGCGACGCGGTTGATCGCGACGACCCGCTCAAGGTGCGGGGTCTTCTCGACGGGCGCGTTTCCGCGGCCGCCCTCACGGCGGTTGTCGCGGCGACCACCCTCGTTGCCACCGGACCCGCCGCCACGGCGCTGTTGACCTGGCATCAGCAGCCTTCCTTATCTCTCGTGACGGGGTTGTTAGAACTCGAGCCCGGCTTCGCGGGCGGCGTCGGCAAGCGCGGCGACTCGCCCCGCGTACCGGTTGCCACCGCGGTCGAAGACGACCTTGGAGACGCCGGCGGCCTTGGCC
>NZ_JBFAPG010000502.1:0-4582 GCF_040675595.1 Micromonospora sp. NPDC049580 | reverse complement strand
GGAGCCGCCACAGGCGGTCAGCGATGCGGCGGCCAGTACGGCGGCGGTGAATATCCCGAGGTGTCGTCTCGACACGGTCAGCCCTTCCGGTGCGTGGTGGGGGTCCGCCGGCCGCCGTCGTCGATAGGGGTGCGGCGACGGTGGTCGGCTGCGGACGGGGTTTCTCCGGATGCGCCGTCGGGGGTCCGCCGGCGTTTCCCGGGAGTTACATCACGGCTTAATGAATGTCGTCATTAAAGTTGCTGGCAGGTGGGTCGTCAAGCACGGTGCGGTTACAGTCGCCACCAACGGCCGACGGGAACGAGGTGACGAGTGGAGCTGGCGCGTGCCACCAACCGGAGCGTCCGGCTGCGCAACCGGTCCGCCCTGCTGACGAAGCTCTTCCTCGATGCTCCGCTCACCCGGCAGGACCTGGTGCGCAGCACGGGGCTGAGCCAGCCGGCGGTGAGCAACGTGGTGGCCGACCTGATCGACGAGGGCATCGTCGCCGAGGCCGGCGCCGCCGAGTCCGACGGCGGCCGCCCCAGCATGCTGCTGCGGGTCGCCCCCCGGTACGCCTTCGTGATCGGCGTGGACGTCGGCGAGACCCGGGTCCGGGTCGAGCTCTTCGACTTCGCGATGACCCTGCTCGCCAGCATCGAGTACCCGCTCGACCCGGCGCGCACCGAGCCCGACGTGGTGGCCGGGCACGTGCTGGCCGGCATCGAGGTGGTCACCGGGAAGGCCCGGGTGGCCACCGCCGACGTGCTCGGCGTCGGTATCGGCGTCTCCGGCGTGGTCGAGCAGGGCGTCCAGGCCGTCGTGCACGCCCAGGCCCTCGGCTGGGACCGGGTGCCGCTGGAGCGCCTCATCGCCGCCGGCACCGACCTGCCGCTGCACATCGACAACGGCGCGAAGACCCTCGGCCAGGCCGAGATGTGGTTCGGCGCCGGGCGCGGCGCCCGGCACGCCGTCTTCGCGCTGGTCGGCTCCGGCGTGGGCGCGGCCGTGGTGACCAACGGCGCCACCTACCGGGGCGCGTCCAGCAGCGCGGGGGAGTGGGGGCACACCACCCTGGTGTACGGCGGCCGGGCCTGCCGGTGCGGCGCGCGCGGCTGCCTGGAGGCGTACGTGGGGGCGGAGGCGATCATCGACCGCTACCGCGAGGCGCGTCGGGGTCGCGCCGTGCCGGGCGAGGACGAGGAGTCGCAGCTCGCCGCGCTGGTCACCGCCGCCGAGTCGTCGGCCACCGCCCGCCGGGTGCTGGACGACACCGCCGGCTATCTCGGCGCGGGGGTGGCCAACCTGATCAACCTGTTCAACCCGGAGCGGGTCGTCCTCGGTGGGTGGGCGGCGATGGCGCTGGGCGATCTGCTGCCGGCCGTCCGCGAGGCCGCCGGTCGGCAGGCGCTGCGCCAGCCGTACGAGCAGGCGTCGATCGAGCTGTGCCGCCTCGGCGTGGACGCGGTGGCCCTGGGAGCGGCCACCCTCCCGATCGCCCGCTTCCTCACCGACGGCGGCGTCCGCCGCACCTGACCCCGCCTCCTCCTCCACCCGGTGATCAAGAGGTTCGCGTCATCCTGGGCGCGATTTCTGACGCAAACCTCTTGATCACCGGGAGTGGTCGGGGTTGGGGGGACGGGGGTGGGGGACGGGGGTGGGGGTTGGGAATTACACAAAACCGATCCTCGGGATAAATAACGAAGTTATAGATCGATGTCTTGACTCCGTCGCAATCTCGCCGCAACACTCCTACGAGAGCGCTCTCCTCTCCCCGCGGCGTCGCATCGGCGGCACCACCCACGGCACCACGGGCGAAAACCGCTCCCCACCCCCGGCGTCCGTAACGCCCTATCGACAGGCGATGTCATGACATCTCGTGCTACATCCGTACGCCCGCGTCCCCGGCGGCGGACCGTCCGGCACCTCCTCGCCGGAGTCGCCGTGGCCCTGGTGGCGGCCCTGACCCCGGCTGTGGCCACCGCCCCGGCGCAGGCCGCCCCCACCCTGCTGTCGCAGGGACGCCCGGCGACCGCCTCGTCCACTGAGAACGCCGGCACCCCCGCGTCGGCCGCCGTCGACGGCAACACCGGCACCCGCTGGGCCAGCGCCTTCAGCGATCCCCAGTGGCTTCAGGTGGACCTGGGCGCGCGGGCCACCATCAGCCAGGTCAACCTGCTCTGGGAGGGCGCCTACGGCCGCGCCTTCCAGCTCCAGACCTCTGACGACGCGGCCACCTGGACCACGATCTACTCGACCACCACCGGCGCGGGCGGCACCCAGAACCTCACCGTCACCGGCGCCGGCCGGTACGTGCGCATGTACGGCACCGCCCGGGGCACCGGCTACGGCTACTCGCTCTGGGAGTTCCAGGTCTACGGCGAGACCGACGGCGGCACCTCCACCTGCGGCAGCACCAACGTCGCCCAGGGCAGCCCGGTAACCGCCTCGTCCACCGAGAACGCCGGCACCCCGGCGTCCGCCGCCGTCGACGGCAACACCGGCACCCGTTGGGCCAGCGCCGCCAGCGACCCGCAGTGGCTGCGCGTCGACCTCGGCAGCACCCGCACGATCTGCCGGGTGACGCTCACCTGGGAGGCCGCGTACGCCCGGGCCTTCCAGCTCCAGACCTCCGCGGACGGGTCCACCTGGACCACCATCTACTCGACCACGACGGCCACCGGCGGCACGCAGAGCCTCACCGTCACCGGCAGCGGTCGCTACCTGCGCGTGTACGGCACCGCCCGGGGCACCGCCTACGGCTACTCGCTGTGGGAGCTGGCGGTGAACACGACCGGCGGCGGCACCACCGAGCCCCCGGTCGGCACTACCGACCCGTACAACCCCAACCTCGGGCCGAACACGTACGTCTTCGACCCGAGCACGCCGACGTCGACCATCCAGAGTCGACTGAACACCCTCTTCACCCAGCAGGAGACCAACCAGTTCGGCCCGCAGCGCTACGCCGTGCTGTTCAAGCCGGGCACCTACACCGCCGACGTCAACCTCGGCTTCTTCACCCAGGTCGCCGGGCTCGGCATGAGCCCCGACGACGTCAACCTCAACGGCCACGTCCGCACCGAGGCGTTCTGGATGGGCGGCAACGCCACCCAGAACTTCTGGCGGGCCGCGGAGAACCTCTCGGTCACCCTGCCCGCCGGGCAGACCGTGGAGCGCTGGGCGGTGTCGCAGGCCGCGCCGTACCGGCGGATGCACCTGCGCGGCGCGCAGAACCAGATCCAGCTCTGGAACGGCGGCGACGGCTGGTCCAGCGGCGGCCTGCTGGCCGACACCCGCATCGACGGCCTGGTCGTCTCCGGCTCGCAGCAGCAGTGGTACTCCCGCAACAGCGAGTTCGGCAACGGCTGGACCGGCTCGGTGTGGAACATGGTCTTCCAGGGCGTCGTCGGCGCCCCGGCGCCGAGCTTCCCCAACCCGTCGCACACGGTCATCGCGCAGACCCCGCAGGTGCGGGAGAAGCCGTTCCTGTACGTCGACGGCACCGGTGAGTACCGGGTCTTCGTCCCCGCCCTGCGCACCAACTCGACCGGCACCAGCTGGTACAACAAGACCCCGGCCGGCTCGTCGATCTCGCTGTCGCAGTTCTACGTGGTCCAGCCGGGCACCAGCGCGGCCACCATCAACGCGGCCCTCGCCCAGGGCCGGCACCTGCTCTTCACCCCGGGCGTGCACCACGTGACCGAGCCGATCCAGGTCAACCGGGCCGACACGGTGATCCTCGGCCTCGGCCTGGCCACCATCCAGGCCGACAACGGCAGCGTGGGGATGCGGGTGGCCGATGTGGACGGCGTCAAGGTCGCCGGCCTGATGTTCGAGGCCGGCACGACCAACTCGCCGGTGCTGATGGAGGTCGGGCCGTCCGGCTCGGCGGCGAGCCACGCCACGAACCCGACCTCGCTGCACGACGTGTTCTTCCGCATCGGCGGGCCGCACGTCGGCAAGGCCACCAACACGCTGACCGTCAACAGCGACAACGTGATCGGTGACCACATGTGGCTGTGGCGGGCCGACCACGCCGCCAGCGGCGTACCGACCGGGTGGACGCTGAACACCGCCGACACCGGACTGACCGTCAACGGCGACAACGTCACCATGTACGGCCTCTTCGTCGAGCACTATCAGAAGTACCAGACCGTCTGGAACGGCAACGGCGGCCGGACGTACTTCTACCAGAACGAGATGCCGTACGACCCGCCCAACCAGGCCGCCTGGATGAACGGGTCGACCCGGGGGTACGCCGCGTACAAGGTGGCCGACTCGGTCACCAGCCACGGGGCGTGGGGCCTGGGCAGCTACTGCTACTTCAACGTCAACCCGGCAGTCGTCGCGGACCGGGCCATCGAGGCGCCCACCAACTCGAACGTGCGGTTCACCAACATGGTGACCGTCTCGCTCGGGGGTGTCGGCACCATCAACCGGGTGATCAACAACGCCGGCGGGACCGCGAACGCGGCCACCCAGCAGGTGTACCTGACCACCTACCCCTGACCGGGGCGCCCGCGCCGGCCCGTTCGCGCACGTGACCGGGCTGGCGCGGGTGGCACCGAGGGCCGGGCCGGCCCGGTCTTCGGCGGGACCGGGC